>JAAVHK010000038.1 GCA_014799765.1 Ruminococcus sp. | reverse complement strand
AGGGGATTACCGCTTATAAAGCTATATTCCAAAATCTTTCCCCTTAGAAAAGGAGGCATAAAATTGTCAAAATCAAAAACCGGCTCAAAGCAGAAGCCGGCATTTACCGCATCAGATGTGATAGCGTCCAAGACCAAAGTGAAGTATAAACCACTTTATTACGTATTAGCATTTCTGATACCTGCTCTGCTTACACTCATAGCGTATGCCTTTTTCGGCATCTACCCATTCAATGAACGCTCTGTACTCGCCCTCGACTTAAACGGACAGTATATCTACTACTTTGAAGCTATCCGTGACGCATTCTGGGGTGACGGCAGTGTGTTCTATAACTGGAGCCGTAACCTCTCCGGTGAATTTATGGGTATAACTGGTTACTACCTTGCAAGTCCCTTTACACTGATAGTCATTCTCATGCCGAGAAGTATGCTCCTTGAAGCCATGATGATTATGCAGTTATGTAAAGTCGGTACAGCAGGACTTACTTTCTGTATATACGCACAGAAATCGAAAAATGTACCGGCAATGCAATCAATAATATTTTCGACAATGTACGCTCTTATGAGTTACGTTGCAATACAGCTCATTGACCCTATGTGGATTGACGGTCCTGTATTCCTGCCACTTATAATACTTGGTGTAGAGTACCTTATCGACGACGGCAGAAAACTGAATTATATAATTCCGCTTGCCGTAATGTTCGTAGCAGAATTTTATATCGGCTACATGATTGCTATTTTTGTAGCGATATACTTCTTCTACTATCTGTTTTTCGGCACAAAACGCAAATTCAAGAATGCCGGTGAGTATTTCAGGACTTTCGTAAGAATGGGTCTGTCTACTGTTGTAGTGTTAATGTGCAGTATATTCATGATACTGCCGGTTTATAACGGACTTTCAAACGGTAAATTCAACTTCTCCGAACCGGATTTCAGTTATAAACATATGTTTGAGTTACTGGAATTAATATCAATAATGTTACCGAACCAGTACTATTCAGTAAACGTTGACGAGGGTTCAAGAATGTACGGCAGACCGGAAATTTACTGCGGTGTGCTTACTCTTACACTTTTACCGTTGTTCTTCATGAACAAGAAAATCAAGACCAATCGCAAAATAGGTTACGGACTTCTTACAATCATAATGATTACAAGTATGTACGTAAAGCCGATAAATATGTTATGGCACGGCGGACAAGACCCTAACTGGTTGCCATACAGATATTCATTCCTTGTATCGTTCATATTTGTTGCAATGGCTTGTGAAGCGTTCTCTAATCTCGACGGTTATAAACTTCCGGTAGGACACGCTGTAGGAGTTTTCGCCGGAATAGCTATTCTTGTAGCGTTCTTCAACGAACGTATGCCGAAATACAACTACAATCAGGATAAATACAAATACGTCGCAACAGTACCATACAAGACCACTGAAACATATCACAGTGACACCCACGAGGAATTATGGTTAGGTACGCTTGTTTTCGGTACGCTTCTTGCGGCGGTATATCTTATCTATCTGTACTTCTACAGTAACGCCAAGAAAAAAACTGCAAAAAATGCGATGTCAATAGCAGTTGCGTGTCTCGTATTCTTCGAGGCTGGTTATAACGCTTACGACACTTTCAAAAAGATTAACAAGGAAGTTGCATATTCCGACAAATCCACATATGACGAAATAATGTCAGCTCCGGACGTTGTGAATTATCTTGAAGATTATGACGACGGCTTCTACCGTTCAGAAAAGACATATCAGCGTTGTGTAAATGATAATCTCGCATACGGTCTTAAAGGTATATCGCATTCAAGTTCCGTAATGAACGCCAAGGCAATCAATTTCGCCGACGCTTTAGGTTACTTCACACAGAGTTATGAAACACAGTACAAGGGAAATAACGTCGTTGCGGATTCGCTTTTAGGTATAAAGTATGTAGTCGATGACCCTAACAGAAATTCCGGCAACCGTTCACTTCTTGACCCGTTCTACGAAAAAGTAACCGAAACAACCTATATCAACAACAACGGCAATGAAACTACACTTGACATCTACGAAAACAAGGACGCACTTTCAATCGCATACGGTGCAAGTGAAGAATTACTCATGTTAGGACATCTCGGCAATGATAACCAGTTCAACAGCATGAATATTTTCCTCAGTACGCTTACAGGAAATACAGATTTCCAGACTTCCGAAACAGGTGCTATTACTATAAACGGTTTCAAGGAATATTACAAGCGTATCGAACCGGAAGCATATGAGGGCGACTCCGTATTTGACCCGAATCAAGTCAGACACAGTATTTATTCACCTACCGACGAAAACGGCAATGTAATTCAGAGTAAGGTACACCACGCTTATGACGCACTCCCGAACGCCATTGACCCTGTTGTAAATATGCATATCACGACACTTTATGACGGTCCTGTATATATGCACATAGACAGTGATTTCTATAAGGGCGTAAATATATGGGTATCCACCGACAAGGACGAAAACGGCAATTACTACAATCATCAGGAATACGGAAACTACCTCAAAGACCACATAAGACCTATTGTAAGGCTTGGTTCGTATGATGCCGGTACGGAAATAGAAGTACGTTTCACAATAACGAAAACTGAGGGCAGTGCCAATTATGTGGGTTCTAACGAACACTTCATGTTCAAAGAGAATGGCGGTTTACAGCTTTACAACCTCGATTATGAAGCATTCCACAATGACATTGAACAGCTTAAACAACATCAGTTTGTAGTTGATACAGAAGTATCAAACGACAGGTATCTTGAAGGTACTGTAAATATCGCTGAAGGACAGATGTTATTTACTACAATTCCGTATGAAAAAGGCTGGACACTCAAAATTGACGGCAAAAAAGCCAATAATCTTATAACGGAAATCAAGAACGAAGACGGCACTGTACGTTACCAGAACAACTCCGACATTGACACCGGTACAGTAATAGCACTTGAATCAACTATCGGACTTAAACTTCCTGCCGGTGAACATACTATCACTATGAAGTATACACCTCCTGGTTTCAATCTCGGTATGTTTACCCTTATTCTTGGTATCGGAATAATTGTACTTTTCTATATGTACGACAAAAAGAATAATGAAGTTCTCATAGCAATCCGTAAAGAAAAGGAAAATCCGGAATCAGCAGACAATGAAGAATCCGGAAAGAAAAAAGTACAGATTATCAGGACTAAAGGTGCGGTAGCTGAACAGGAACTCGTCCAGAAAAAGCCCGATAATAATGACGAATCCGACGACGAAGCAGAAACAGACCAAAAAGACGAAGAATAATTAAATAAATTCCTCTGTCATACCGGCAGGGGAATTTTTCCCACGATTATATTATTAAAATATTTTTGTTATTAAAATTCAGATAATTTTTACGGATTCTTTATTGAAAAATATTTATACAATATTGCCAAAATATAACCGTTAAATTTGTACGTCGTAATTTGTAGAAAATGCACATATTGTATTGACTTTTTTCTACTAATATGATAAAATTAGATTGGCATATAATTATGTTATTAAAAAATTTGAATTATGGAGGGTACTGGAAATGTACAATAAATCAAAAGGATTCAAGCGTATAGTAAGCCTTTCGGCAGCTGCTGTATGCATGATGTCCGCACTTAATTTCGCACCGCTCAATGACAAGATGTCAGCCGAAGCTGTTGACGACGTTATGACGGCTTTTGAAATCACACAGAATATGAAAATCGGCTGGAACTATGGTAACTCACTCGACGCAGTAGGTAAATCCGGTCTTGATTCCGAAATCGCATGGGGTAACCCGAAAGCTACTCAGGAAACTTTCGACGCTGTAAAGGCTAAAGGTTTCAATACTGTACGTCTTCCCACAACGTGGTATAATCACCTCGATGCTTCCGGCAAGATTGACCCTGCATGGATGGCTCGTGTACGTGAAGTAGTTGACTACTGCTACAAGAACGATATGTATGTTATACTTAATATCCACCACGAAGAATGGATTAACAGACCTGATTTTGATACGGCTTATGAAGAAATGTCCGCACAGCTGAAGAACATCTGGAAACAGATTGCCGAAGAGTTTAAAGATTATGACCAGCACCTTATTTTTGAGGGTATGAACGAACCTCGTGCTGCCGGTACAGATTACGAATGGTGGTTAGCACCGTCTGCACCTGTTGAAAAACTTTTTGAGGTTGTAAACAAACTTAATCAGGATTTCGTGGACACCGTAAGAAGTGTTGAATCACCGTATAAGGATACAAGACTTTTATCGTGTCCGCCATACTGTGCATCAGGTAGCGACATTAATATGATGTCCGGTCTTAAAATTCCGAATGACCCATATGTAGCCGCTTCTGTACACGCTTATTCGCCTTATGATTTCTGTATGGGTGACGGTAATCACGATACATTCTCCGAAACATACGCCACAGACCTCGAAGGCATTCTCAAGAATATCCGTAAAACTTTCATTGATAACAATATACCGGTTATTCTCGGTGAGTTCAGTGCCTCAAACTTCAATAACACAGAGGCTCGTTGCGAATGGGCTACAGCATACATTTCACTTGCAAAGAGTTACGGTTTCCCGTGCGTACTGTGGGATAACGATGCAAGGGGCAATTCAGACCAGTCCGAAGCACACGACTACCTCAACAGAGACACTAATACATGGTATGAAGATTCCGGTCAGGTAGTAGATGCTATGATGGCTGTACACGCTGACGATTCTATAGTATGGGGTGCAAGCGACTTCACAACTCAGAAACAGTATACACATGATGATATTTCAAAGGGTACTGAAATTAAAAACACTGCCGGAGATTATGACAGTGGCGTTGAAGGTAAAGAGGGTTCACCTGCTCAGATTATAAAGTTCTCCGAATTTGAAGGCAAGGATATTGCCGTACAGTACAAAGGCGGTGACCCTGAACTTGCTTTCATGGACGCTGAATGGGGTGGCTGGACTACTGTTAAACCCTACTACATAGACGATAAGAACGGTATCGCCTACTTCTCCGCTGACGACATCAAAACAGCATGGGAAAAGAATAACGGTAATGTTTCAAGCCTTAACAGCGTTATTATAAGGGCTAATGGTCAGACTTCTGTTACAAAGGCTGCTATAGTAAATAAGGGTGTACTTGTTGAAGATACCGGAAAGCCTAAGCCGACTGTTACAACAACTACCACACAGACTACTTCCGGAAACGGCAGTACAACAACCACTACTACAACTACAGCAGTACCGGATGACTTTGAATTTGAAGTTGTAAAACTTCCGCTTACTCTCAACGGCGAAAAAACCCTTACATTTACAATTGAGGGTACACCAGGTGCATCTGTCGGCGGTGGTTTCTGCTATGAAATCGACGAATGGACTTCATTAGACTGGGAAGGTAATATCGGTCAGAACGGTAAACTTGAACTTACAGTTGATATTTCAACACTCACATCTTATATAAAAACTGCTGAAATGCAGATATGGTGGTCAAATGTATGGGACAGCAAAACTGAAACATCTATTGATAAACCTGTTAAAATCAGCCTTGGTTCTTCTTCCGAAAAGCCTACAGACAGTTCAAAAATATTAGCCGGTGATGCTAACGGTGACGGCGAAGTAAGTTTAGCAGATGCTGTACTTATTATGCAGGCTGTCGCAAATCCGGACGACTACAAGATTGAAAACATTGATGCCGCTGACGTTGTAGACCATGGCAACGGAATATCTCCTGAAGATGCTCTTGCTATTCAGCTTGTTGGTCTCCAGCTTTTAAGTGCTGACAAACTCCCGACAACTTCTGAATTTATGAAAACTTTATTAAAATAATAAACTGAATTAAAAATATAAAACTCCCTGTTTCACGTAAGCAGGGAGCTTTTTATTATAAAAAAATTAATTTACATGGTTGAATAATCCCCGAAACCGTGCTATAATATAATCTGTAAAAAGGAGGAATTTTTTATATGAATTTTGAAAAATTTGAAAAAAATATCACTGACAACATCAAGGAAGCACAGATAAAACTGGGATTCGATAACAGACCTATCAGCCTGAATTATACTGAAAATTCGCTGAAAAACCTGCTCCGGACTGACAACGTAAAAAACGCTCTCGGAAAATTTCCGGAAACAATCCGTGATACCCTCGGTGATATTACTTTCCGTGAAATAAAAGACGGTTACTGTCTGACAGTTTCAGCCACCGGAACATCTTATATAAATAATCTCGGCGGATATGAATTTCTTACGGAATTTATAAATACTGTCCGGAATCATGGAGTTTCCGTTTAGGAAGTTTTTTCCGTATTCAGAAAATATTCCGGTAACGTAATTATCGAAGAAAAAAATAATGACGAGTTCAATTATCTCGTATATTTCGTCGACGGTATACCCGACGAATACTTATACTGCCTTACAGTCGAGGAAGAAATTGACGGTCATTTACACATAACGTATCACCGCTTTACAAGGGAAGATTACGAAGAATTAGGTTTCTGACGGAAATTTTCCACATATTCAGCGTCAAAAACAGGATATTTTCTGTATCATTGTTGATTGACATTGATTTCCATGCATGATATAATTAATCTGTCAGCATATTGACAGGCTTTTCTGCGTATAAAGTATAAATGCCTTAAAATAAACTATATGGAGATAACCAATGTACAAAACAGTAAACAATATCAAAATAAATTACGAACAGAAAGGTTCAGGCGATTTGATAGTACTTCTTCACGGCTGGGGTAGTAATATAAAATTATTCGCAAACCTTATCGACTTGCTTTCAAAGAAATATACCGTCGTGGCTATGGATATGCCCGGTTTCGGTGAAAGTCAGGAACCGCTGTCGGCGTGGTGTGTGGACGATTACGTTGACTTTGTAATTGATTTCCTCAAGGATTACGACAATAAAGAAATCATGTTTTTAGGACATTCTTTCGGCGGACGTGTGATTATTAAACTAAACAGCCGTGAAAATTTACCGTTCCGGATAAGTAAAGTTATCCTCGTCGACAGTGCCGGAATTATGCCCCCTAAATCGAACAAAAAGAGTTTCCGGACTTATTACTACAAATTCGGCAAGGCGATACTTTCAACCGGACTTGTACAGAAAATAGCCCCCGACGCTCTTGAAAACTTCCGTAAGAAGATGGGTAGTGCAGATTACGCCGCCGCATCGCCGTTAATGCGACAGGTACTTGTTAAGGTAGTCAACGAGGATTTAGAGCCGTTAATACCTAACATAAAATGCCCGACGTTGCTTGTATGGGGTGTCAACGATACCGCTACACCTCTTTCCGACGGCGAAAAAATGGAAAAATTAATAAAAGATTCCGGACTTGTCAAACTCGAAAATGCCGGACACTATTCTTTCCTTGAACAGCAGTACACATTCAACCGTGTTATGTGTTCGTTCATGAAGATTGAGGAGTAAAAAGAATGTCGATAGAAAAACAGAAATTTATAGCAGGTATGATTATTTTCTGTATATACGCCCTCATAACGTTTATGTGTATAGTATCGTACTTAAAGAGGGAGTTATATATTTTTCAGAACGGCAACTATAGTATTTCTGAATATACACATAATATAGGGAAAAACTTCAGAAGATATATATTTCCGTCAGCACTGTTTATAGTACAGATTATCATGCTTGCGACAAACGATAAAACAATTTACTATGTTGACAATATGATTTTTATATTTCAGATTGGCAACATAATAATAGCACTTATTAACAGACCTTTCCGGAAACGTCTTGAAAATACCGTCCGGACACGTAAAATAATGATAACATTCTTTATTCTGACCGCTATATTATTCAGAATCAGTGTTTTCTGGAGTTATGACGAAGTACCTTGCAAATGCGGTCAGAATATGTACCCATACTGGTTTGAGAATTATATTCCGTATATGATAGTCAATTCCGTACTCTATATCACCCCTTTGCTTGTATGCCTTGCCGATATTCTTAACAAACCCTTTTATTCAATCAAAAAATATAAGGAGATTTCTACTTAATGTATACTTTATTTTTCTGCATATACGCCGTTGTAACGCTTATCGGGATTATATTTTTCGGTCTGCGTGAATTTCATACGCTACAACTAAACGGCTACAAAACTCCGAAAAATAACTTTAAGAGATATATTTTTCCCTTAATTATGTTACTGTCCGGCTGTCTGCCCTTTGCTTTTGATGCATGGACTTATTTTCTGCCGGTATTCTGCATAGCCTATTTAATAATTACCCTGTTTAACAAGCCTTCAAAGTCACTCAAATATACGACACATATTAAACGTATGATGACTACTTTTTTCATAATAGTTGCAGTAGGTTTTATATGGGCGTTTCTGCTTGCAAAAGAAGGTAAAGCAGGTTCGGAAAAATATATTCCGTTTGGTATATATATGCCATATTTTATTCTGAATACTATTGTGTGGTTTACTCCCATACTTGTATCGTTATCAAATCTGATTAACAAACCCTTTAAAAAATATAAGGAGATTACTTAATGTATACTTTATTTTTCTGCATATACGCCGTTGTAACGCTTATCGGGATTATATTTTTCGGTCTGCGTGAGTTTCATATGCTACAACTCAACGGCTACAAAACCCCTGAACATTCATGGTGGATGCGAAAGAATTTCAGAAGATATATCTTTCCGATTATACTTTTCGCCGGACAGTTCATAATGCTTGCCACCGGTCATAATATACCTGTACTGATAGTCTTTGCGGTAATGAATATATTATTTGCGGTAATGAATAAACCGTCGAAGAAATTCAAGAAACCGTTAAAATATACCGCACGAGTTGACAGAATGTTGACTACATTTTTCATACTGGTGGGAATCATGTACGCAATAGCGACAATTTCCGGCAGTACTAAACCGGAAATCCCTGTCGGCTGGAAACCTTTTACTAATATTCTGCCGTTTATTATGGTGAACTCCGCATTATATTTGACACCGTTACTTGCTCCGCTTTCCAACCTCATTAACAAGCCCATTGAAACGTATATACAACATTGGTACATCAATGACGCTAAGCGTATTCTCGCCGATATGCCTGACCTCCACAAAATAGGAATCACAGGAAGTTACGGTAAAACCAGTATGAAATTTTACCTCAGTGAGTTATTGAGTTCACAATATAATACTCTGAAAACTCCGGAAAGTTTTAATACGCCTATGGGCGTTACGATTACGGTACGTCAGCACCTGAAGCCCACTCACGAGTATTTCATATGCGAAATGGGTGCGAGACGTGTTCATGAAATCGGCGAATTATGTGAAATCGCTCACCCACATGACGCTATTATAACATCTGTCGGCGAACAACATCTTGAAACTTTCGGTTCAATTGACAATATATTAAATACTAAATTTGAACTCGCTGACAGTGTTCAGGCAGTCGGCGGAAAAATATATCTTAACGGCGATAACGATTTAATCATGAAAAAAGCCGGAGAATACAAAAATGTATTTCTTTACGGACTTAAAAAACATAATGACTATCGTGCTACAGATATTTCCGTTTCGGACAGAGGTACGGAATTTACTGTAACAACTCCGTCCGGTGAAAACTGTCGGTTTACTATGAAGTTACTCGGTGAACACAACGTACAGAACGTATTAGGAGCTATCGCATATTGTCACGGTATCGGCGTACCGCTTGAAAAATTATTACTTCCTGTAAGAAAAATATCTCCCGTACCGCACAGACTTCAGCTTCTCGACAGGGGCGGTAATGTAACATTTATCGACGATGCCTACAACTCTAACCCTAATGGTTGCAGATGTGCTTTGAAAGTTCTCGGACTTTTTGACGCTTGCAGAATACTTGTCACACCTGGTATGGTTGAATTAGGTGCCAAACAGGAAGAATTAAATTTTGAGTTCGGTGTTGAGGCTTCAAAAGCCTGTGACTATATCGTACTTGTAGGAAAAAATCAGACTTTACCCATATATAACGGTATAAAATCCACCGGCTATAATATGGATAACGTCTATGTGGCGGACGGTCTCAACGAGGCTATCGCCAAAGTGAACGCTTACAGGACTGACAAGAAAAAAATAGTTCTTCTTGAAAACGATTTACCCGACAATTATTAAAAAAGGAGTTTTTTATTATGAAAATCAATCTTGCCGTACTTTTCGGCGGAAAATCCGTAGAACATGAAGTATCAGTCATATCTGCTGTTCAGGCTATGACAAGTATCAACAAGGAAAAATATAATATAATACCGGTCTATATGACGAAACAGAACGAGTTCTGGACCGGTGAAAAACTTTTCGATATAAATTCATACAAGAACATTCCGGAATTACTCAAAGAGTGTACCGCCTGTGTTTTCGTGAGAAGTGAGGGAAAAGTCCAGTTAATCAGACAGAAAATGAAAAAATTCGGTTCAAACCTCATCTCAGATATTGACATAGCATTCCCTATAGTCCACGGTACTAACGTTGAGGACGGTGCTTTACAAGGCTATCTGCAAACACTTGACATTCCATACGTGGGCTGTGACGTTCTCGCATCGGCTGTGGGTATGGATAAATTCGTTATGAAAATTTTACTCAAAGATGCCGGATTCCCTGTACTCGATTGTTGCAGATTCTCATCTTTTGAAATCGACAGGATAGAAGAATGTGTCGATAAAGTTGAAAAGAAATTCGGCTATCCGGTAATCGTAAAGCCTATAAATTTAGGGTCAAGCGTAGGTATCTCCAAAGCTAATGACAGGGACGGTTTAATAAAATCTATGGAAAATGCCTTCGATTTTGCCGACAGAATACTTGTAGAACCGGCAGTCGTAAACCTCAAGGAAATAAACTGTTCAGTCGTCGGTGACAGCGAATCCGCTGAAGCGTCGGTATGTGAAGAACCCATACAGGCAAGCAATGACGATATTTTAAGTTACAATCAGAAATATGGCGGTGGCGGTGGAAAAACCGGTGCTAAAGGTATGGCAAGTCTTACAAGAAAAATTCCGGCAGACATCACACCGGAACAGGACGAATTTATAAGAAAAACTGCTGTAGAGGCTTTCCGTTATCTCGGCTGTAACGGCGTTACACGTATAGATTTCATGATAGATATGAATGATAACAAAATCTACATAAATGAAATAAATACAATCCCTGGTTCGCTTGCATTCTATCTGTGGCAACCTAAAGGGCTGAAATATCCGGAGTTACTCGAAAAATTAATACAGCTTTCGCTGAAACGCTACAGAATGGGCGAAAAAATCAACTATTCGTTTGATACAAATATCCTTGCTTCCGGCGGTAGTTTCGGAGCTAAAGGAAGTAAAGGCAGTAAAATATAAAGGAGAATCCATATGACCGAAAAGGAAAAACAACAAGCCGGTGAACTCTATAACGGCAATGACAAGGAACTTGTCGCCGAAAGAATAAACGTCAAGAAACTGTGTATCGAATATAATTCCGCAACTTACAACGACTTTCAGAAAAAAGAAAGACTGTTAAGCCGTATTATAGCATTCAAGGGCGAAAATACGTGGATTGAACCGGATTTTTTCTGCGATTACGGATATAATATAATGCTTGGTGATAATTTCTACTCAAATCACAACCTCGTAATAATAGACTGTGCAGAAGTAATTTTCGGTGATAACATATTCATAGGTCCTAACTGTGGATTCTATACGGCTGGTCACCCTCTCGACTATCCTACAAGAAATGCCGGTCTCGAATACGCAAAACCGATAAAAGTTGGCAGTAACGTATGGTTTGGCGGAAACGTCTGTGTAATGCCTGGTGTGACAATCGGTGATAACGTCGTAATCGGTGGCGGTAGCGTCGTGACAAAAGATATTCCGTCCGGTGTTGTAGCCGTCGGAAATCCGTGCAGACCTGTAAAGGAAATTCCGGAAAGCGATTTCATACCCCCTGAACCTGAACCAGTTCCCGAACCTGCTCCGGAAGTCCACGAAAAGAAAAAAGTACGTCACTATTATGTAGAGGAAGTAAAAAAATAAGGAGGTAAAATGTGAATACACTTCATTTCAGATATGCAGTGGAAATTGAAAAAACACGTTCAATCACACAAGCTGCCGAAAATCTATACATGGCACAGCCTAACTTAAGTAAGGCTATAAAGGAACTTGAAAACACACTCGGAATAACCATTTTCCGACGCACTTCAAAGGGCGTAATCCCGACGGAGCAGGGCTTGAAATTCCTCGGCTATGCTAAACAGATACTGATACAGATTAACAATATGGAAGCTATACATTCTCCCGAAAAACTAAGAAATACAAATCTCCGTATATCTGTACCCCGTACCAGTTATATTTCAAAGGCTTTTTCTGAATATATCGCTACTACAAAAATACCCGAAGATATGGAAGTGTATTTCTGTGAGACAAATTCCCTCCGTACTATAGAAAACGTCCGTGAAAACAGTTACGATTTCGGTATAATACGCTTCAATACCGCACATGAAAAGTATTTTATGGATTTCCTTGACGAAAAAGGTATAAAAAGTCAGTTACTAAGGGAATTTGAAATGCTGGCGGTAATGTCTGCCGAACATCCCGAAGCTAAAAAGGAAAATATTTCTTATTCTGACCTGTCATGCAAATATATCGAACTCACACAGGGGGATGATTCCATACCATATGTTTCGGGAGCAGTCGAAAAACTTTTCGCCGAAAACCGTCCGGCAGATATACCATACAGAAAACTGTGTCTTTATGACCGTGGAAGTGCATTGGATTTCCTGCTGACCGTTCCGCAGTCGTTCATGCTGGATTCGCCTGTGCCTGAAAGTCTGTGCGGTAAATATAATCTCGTACAAAGAAAATGTACTTTCCGTGACAATCATTTCATAGATTTACTTATATATTCAAACGGTCATAAACTTTCCGGTATGGAAATTGAACTTATAAACAAATTCTATGAAGTCCGTAACGAAACAGCTTTCACGGAATACAGGTAATATATTGACATACCGGTTTTTCTGTGATATAATTTAAAAAGTATGTAAATAAAAAGTCTGTAAGAAAGGAAAATTTTTATGTTTGAAATTTCAGAAAAGAAAAGTCTGAACCCTACTGTTACTCTTATGAAAATAAACGCTCCGAAAGTCGCCGGAAAATGCGAACCAGGTCAGTTTATAATTTTGCGTACCGACGAAGACGGCGAGCGTATACCTCTTACAATAGCAGATTTTGACCGTCAGGCAGGTACTGTAACAATAATATTCCAGATTGTAGGAGCTACTACAGAAAAACTCAATCATATGAACGTCGGCGACTGTCTTCAGGATTTTGTAGGACCTTTAGGACGTGCTACCGAAACTGACGGTCTTAAAAAAGTAGCTGTAGTCGGTGGTGGTGTAGGCTGTGCTATTGCCTATCCTGTAGCGAAAAAACTTCACGAACTCGGCGTTGAAGTGCATTCAGTAGTAGGTTTCAGAAACAAAGATTTAGTTATTCTTGAAGATGAGTTCAGAAACGCAAGTACAAAGTTTGTGCTTATGTCCGATGACGGTTCAGCCGGTGAAAAGGGTCTTGTAACTGATGCTCTTAAGAAACTTATCGAGAGTGGCGAAAAATATGACCGTGTTATAACAATAGGTCCGCTTATAATGATGAAATTTGTCTGTCAGCTTACTAAGAATTACGATATTCCGACAGTTGCTTCAATGAATCCGATTATGATTGACGGTACTGGTATGTGCGGTGGCTGTAGGCTTACAGTCGGCGGTGAAACTAAATTTGCTTGTGTTGACGGTCCTGAATTTGACGGTCATCTTATAGATTTCGACGAGGCTATGGCACGTGGTGCAATGTACAGAACGTTTGAACGCAGAACGCATGAAGATACTTGTAATCTTTTCAGGGAGGTTGAAAACAATGGCTAATATGTCTTTAAAAAAGAACGAAATGCCCGTACAGAATCCGGAAACAAGAAACAGAAACTTCAGGGAAGTTGCTTTAGGATATACAGAAGAACAGGCTATCGACGAAGCTAAAAGATGTCTGCACTGCAAAAATAAACCTTGCGTAAGTGGCTGTCCGGTACAGATAAATATTCCGGATTTCATAGCACAGGTTGCAGACGGTAATTTTGAACAGGCTTATAAAATAATCACGGAATCGAGTTCACTTCCGGCTGTATGCGGAAGAGTATGTCCGCAGGAAAATCAATGTGAGGCTAAATGTGTACGTGGTATAAAGGGCGAACCGGTTGCAATAGGCAGGCTTGAAAGATTCGTCGCTGACTGGCATAACTCACAACCGGAAACACCTGTTGAAAAACCTGTCTCAAACGGTCATAAAGTAGCGATAATAGGTTCAGGACCGTCGGGGCTTGCCTGTGCCAGCGACTTAGCAAAAAAAGGTTACGAAGTCACTATATTTGAGGCTTTACACGTTGCCGGTGGCGTACTGTCATACGGAATACCGGAGTTCAGATTACCTAAATCAATCGTACAGAAAGAAATTGATGGTCTTAAAGAATTGGGCGTTAAAATAGAAACAAATACAGTAGTAGGCAAGACGGTATCCGTTGACGAACTCATAGAAGAATACGGTTTTGAAAGTATCTTCATAGGTTCGGGAGCAGGTCTGCCACGTTTCATGAACATAAAGGGCGAAAATCTTAACGGTGTATACTCCGCCAACGAATTTCTTACAAGAATAAACCTCATGAAAGCCTATAAGCCCGACGCCGTAACGCCTGTACAGGCTGGCAGAAAAGCTGTAATAGTCGGCGGTGGTAACGTCGCTATGGACGCTGCACGTTGTGCCAAGAGATTAGGTGCGGAAGTATACGTAGTATACAGACGTACCGAAAACGAACTTCCGGCACGTGCTGAGGAAATCGAACACGCCAAGGAAGAAGGTATTATTTTCAAATTCCTGACCAATCCTGTAGAAATAAAAGCCGACGAAAAAGGTTGGGTAAAAAGTATAGTATGTCAGGAACAGAGACTCTCCGAACCTGACGCTTCCGGACGTGCTAAACCTGTACCGGTACCGGACGCATTCTTTGAAATCGAAACCGACAGCGTTATTATGGCTATCGGAACTTCACCTAATCCGCTTATAAAGTCTACAACTTCCGGACTTGATACACAGAAGTGGGGCGGTATAATCGCTGACGAAAACGGTTTAACTTCCAAAAAGGGTGTATATGCTGGTGGTGATGCTGTTACAGGTGCGGCAACTGTCATACTCGCTATGGGTGCCGGAAAGACTTCTGCAACCGCTATAGACGAATACATTAAAAATCATTCATAATTAAAATTTATAAATTATCAAAAAATTTTCTCTTGACAAATCAGAAATTATATGATATTATTATTTCAATAAATGAAATCTGTGATGAGGAAGGCTTTCCGTCATGATACCGTTTCCAGAGAGACCGCTATAAGCTGTGAGGTGGTCAGCGGTAGGCGTACAGCACACCACCTCGGAGAGCGTCCAATAAACGCCGGTATCTCCCGTTATAGAGACATTGAGACATAGTTATTTCTATGTGAATCAGGGTGGAATCACGGTTTTTTAAAGTCGTCCCTTGTGCCGTACGGTATGAGGGACTTTTATTTTTATTCTATAAGAAAGGAGTTGAATTTTTATGGGTCAGATTAAGTACAACGAAAAGGAAGAGGCTTTTGAAATATCCTATAAACTATGGGAACGTGATGTTACTGTACGTTTCTATGTTGAGGAAGAATCCGAAATTATGGACAATTTCAGCGAGATTGCTCAGAAACTCGACAAACTCAACCGCAACAAGAAAAAAATTGCCGAATTCATAACCGATAGCGGTTACTATTCCGGAGCTTCTGAACTTCTTGCAGATTGCATTCAGATTACCGGTGCATATATCGACATAGACGAAGACGGCGTTGTAGTATGTTTCAACGTCGACAGCACTGACGGTTATATGATTCCTCTTTGTATGGAACTCGGTTACGATAACGGCATTGAAATTACCGGAAAATTAAACTGATAAGGAGACTGATAAATAATGATTAAATTAACTCTAAAAGACGGCAGTATAAGGGAAATTGAAAATTCCGTACCTGCTTATGAAGTAATAAAAAGTATCGGTATGGGACTTTATAAAGCCTCATGTTGCGTTAAAATCAACGGCGAAGTCAAGGACTTAAGAACGGTTATAGACAGTGACTGTGATTTTGAAGTCTGCACTTTCGACAGTGTGGATGGTAAAAAAACTTTCTGGCATACTGCCTCGCATATACTCGCACAGGCTGTGAAACGTCTCTATCCGGAAGCCAAACTTGCTATAGGTCCGGCTATTGATAACGGATTCTACTATGATTTTGACCTCGAAAAGCCTTTCACACAAGAGGAACTCGAAAAAATAGAAGCTGAAATGAAAAAAATTGTAAAAGAGGGTTTACCTCTCGAACAGTTTGAACTTCCACCGGAAGAGGCTATCGCAAAATTAAAGGATATGGACGAACCTTATAAAGTTGAACTCTGTGAAGAACACGTCGGCAAGGGTGAGCCGATTTCATTCTATAAACAGGGCGAATTTATTGACTTATGTGCAGGTCCGCACCTCATGAACACTTCACCTGTAAAGGCTTTTAAACTGCTTTCGTGTACCGGTGCATACTGGAGAGGTTCGGAAAAAAACAAGATGCTTTCAAGAGTATATGCCGTTGCCTATCCGAAAAATGCTGACCTCGAAGCAGATATTAAACAGCGTGAAGAAGCTAAACTCCGTGACCATAACAAACTCGGACGTGAACTTGAATACTTCACCACTGTTGACAGTATCGGTCAGGGACTTCCGATAATTCTTCCGAAAGGTGCGAGAGTTATTCAGACTTTACAACGTTGGGTTGAGGACGTAGAACAGAAACACGGTTATTTACTCACTAAAACACCTTACTTTGCAAAACGTGAATTATATAAGATTTCAGGTCACTGGGAACACTATCTTGACGGTATGTTCATTCTCGGTGACCCATATGACGAAACTAAAGAATGTTTTGCACTCCGTCCGATGACCTGTCCGTTTCAGTATCAGGTATTCTTAAACAGACAGCGTTCATACCGTGATTTACCTATGCGTCTCGGTGAGACTTCAACGCTTTTCAGAAAAGAAGATTCCGGTGAAATGCACGGTCTGATACGTGTAAGACAGTTCACCATTTCGGAGGGTCATTTAATACTCCGTCCGGAACAGTTAGAGGAAGAATTTAAAGACTGTCTCGCACTCGCTAAGGAAATGTTAGGTACTGTAGGACTTCTTGAGGACTGTACTTTCAGATTCTCACAGTGGGACCCTGCTAACCCGAAAAACAAGTACGAAGGTACACCGGAACAGTGGGAAGAAGCACAGTCTGCTATGGCGAAAATCCTTGACCACCTCGGAGTAGAATACGAGATAGGCATTGACGAAGCTGCTTTCTATGGTCCTAAACTTGACATTCAGTACAAGAACGTCTACGGCAAGGAAGATACGCTTGTTACGATTCAGATTGATATGTTGCTTGCCGAAAAATTCGGCATGGAATACGTCGATGTGGACGGCACTAAAAAGAGACCGTATATCATACACAGGACGTCACTGGGCTGTTACGAGAGGACACTTGCATACATGATTGAAAAATATGCCGGTGCTATGCCTCTGTGGATTGCTCCGGAGCAGGTGAGAATCATTCCTGTTGCCGACAGACATCTTGATTACTGTAACGAGGTACTCGCTAAACTGGAGGCTGTCGGAATACGTGCTACTATCGACGACAGAGCCGAAAAAGTAGGTTATAAGATACGCTCCGCAACGGTTGACAAGTTACCGGTAATGCTTACGATAGGCGACAAGGAAGTTGAAAGCGGTACTGTTTCGGTACGTTCAAGACGTGAGGGCGATTTAGGTTCAATGACACAGAATGATTTAGTCATGAAACTTGTTGACGATATTGCTAAAAAAGTAAGATAAAAATAAAAGGAACGGTTTTTTATGCCGTTCCTTTTCTGATTGGTTTATTAAAAGAAGAATAAATCCTCAAATTTTTTGTTAAGAGCAATGCAAAGTATAAGTGCAAGCTTTGCAGTAGGATTAAACTGACCTGTTTCAATGGAACTTATTGTATTTCGTGAAACACCTATCATTTCAGCAAGGGCGTTCTGTGAAAGTTTCTTTTCAGCACGTGCTTCTTTCAGACGGTTTTTTAATATAAGTTTATCGTCCATAATCAATGCCCCATAAAAAATCTTATTGTTGCAAAAACAAAAATTAGCAACATTATAACTGCTATGACAAGATTGTAAGTATACTTTGTTCTGATAAAACGATATATATTACCTGTAAAAACTGAAATGCTGACTGTTGCACACAAGTCCATGACCGGAAGTCCGTCATTTGCACGGATAAATGCAAAAACTGTGGCACTAAGCACAAGAACGATATAAGTCCATTTCATAGACTTGTCACGCACCTGCATTTCCATTTCGTCGAAACCTTCATTTCTGCTTTTTTGCAGAATTTCTTCTCTGTTCATAATAAATACCTCCATTTAATTATTGACAAGTTTTGTTGTCAACTGTATTATAACATAGCCAAGTAAACTTGTCAATACTTTGACAAGTTTTATTTGCATTTTTGTATGTATATACAAATTTAACAATATATTCAGTATGTAAATTCATATATAACTCACAAAAAAATCCCCGACTTTTTTCAGACGGGGAAAATTTATTATTATATCTTTTCGGAATTTATAAACATNTCGTAAATTCTGCGGATAGCTTCGGANANNTCATGTTCNCTTACACCGATNATNACATTNAGTTCGCTTGAACCTTGGTCAATCATCTTNACATTTATTCTTGCGTGTGCCATNGANGCGAAAATCCGTGCAACAGTACCTCTTGTATTTTTCATACGNCNNCCTACTATTGCAAGTAAAGCTATACCGTCTTCGATTTCTATCTGGTCGGGNGCGACTTCTTTTCTTATTTCCGCTATTAACTTTTCACGTACCGGATTAAGTTGCGAACTCTCAACAGTGATACTCATTGTATCTATACCGGATGGCATATGTTCAAAAGATACGCCGTTATCGTACAGGACTTTCAGTACTTTCATTCCGAAACCTTTTTCACTGTTCATCATAGCCTTTTCAATGTTGATAGTACTGAAACCTTTTCTTCCGGCGATACCTGTTATAGTATGGTTGAGGCTTTCCCGACTGAAATCGAAGTCATCTGAAACTATCATCGTACCGGCATCTTCCGGACGGTTTGTGTTTCGTATATTGATAGGTATTCCGGCAGAACGTACAGGGAAAATAGCGTCCTCATGAAGTACCGACGCACCCATGTAAGCAAGTTCACGGAGTTCACGATAAGTTATTACTTCAATTACGTCAGGATTTTCAACTATTCGGGGGTCAGCTACAAGGAAGCCTGAAACATCTGTCCAGTTTTCGTAAATTTCAGNACGTACCGCATTGGCTATTATAGAGCCGGTAACATCTGAACCACCCCTTGAGAACGTCTTTATATAACCCTCTGTAGTACGTCCGTAGAAACCTGGTATAACGGCATTGTCAAGGTTTTTAAGTCTCTTACGGACAGCTTTTACAGTATCGTCAAGCAGGAGCGAACCTTTATTATCGAAAATAATAACATCTCCGGCATCTACGAAGTTGAAACCGAGGTATTCAGCAAGTATTTTCCCGTTGAGATATTCACCACGGCTTGCGGAAAAGTCTTTTGCCGGACGTGCCTTTAATTCCCTGACTATTGCTTCAAACTCATCTTCAAGTGACATATCTATGCCGAGTTCCGATATGATACNGTTGTAACGGTCTTTAATGGTCTGGAAATCTTCTGAGAAATCCATACCACTTCCGGCGAGTTCACAACATTTGTAAAGCATATCGGTTATTTTTATGTCGTCCGAAAAACGCTTGCCAGGGGCAGACGGTACGACGTATTTTCTTGTACTGTCACTTTTTATGATTTCTGCAACTTTTCTGAACTGATTGGCATCAGCGAGACTGCTTCCGCCGAATTTTACTACTTTATCACTCATAAAAAAATACCATTCCTTCTATATAAATTCACCAATAAATATTATATTCCATTTTCCGCCGGAAATCAATTGATAGAAAAGCCAAATTTCAGGAAATGTATTGTGTATTTTTGGTAAATACGCTTGTTCACGGCTCACGGACATAATTTTACAATTCATAATCCGGAATTAATAATAATTTCAACCTGCTCCGAGACAAACTATAAGTTCATTCCTACCTGTAATCATCTTTTAAGTTGTTTAACGTTTTTGCACGTTCGTGTACGTTTGTATACTAATGTTATCATTTGTATACGACTATTAACTATTGTGTTATTACGTATACGAATTAACACGTTCGTGCTACTTCGTATTCAATTGTACTATAACGTGTTNAATTGTATCATCTNATACCAATTCCAGCTCATTTCCATTAATTCCCATTCAATTTCAAACTTACACGTATTAGCACGTTCGTGCAAGTTTGTGTANGATTGTCTTGTAACGTGCGTGATTTTTATCATCCGGAACCCAGTTCCTATTGATTTCCGCCGATTTCAATACTACATCTTAACCGTGTACNTATTATCACGTTCGTGTTAATTNGTATTCGATTGTTCTATAACGTGTTTGATTGTAACCTTGTTTTTACTGATTCCGGATTATACATTATAAGTATAGAAATTTTTTGTTATATTTTCTTGACTTTTTATGTAATATATGTTATAATTTATATAACTTATTCCATTATGGAAATAAGTTCAGTTTTGCAGAAATGAGGCACAGAAATATGAAATGTCCTTTTTGTGGATTCGACGATTCCAAAGTAACCGATTCCAGANNNGNNNANNAAAAAATACGTCGGCGTAGAGAATGTCTGAAATGCCGTGGAAGATTCACTACTTACGAAGTCGTGGAAATTCCGTTGCTTATGGTTGAAAAGCGTGACGGTACTTTTGAAACTTTTGACCGCAACAAACTTATAAAGGGAATTTTTACCGCTATCAAAAAAAGACCTGTAACTATTGAACAGGTCTCCGGAATTGCNGATTATATCGAAAATTATTACGCCAATGCTCTTAAAACTATTGCTTCTTCACGTGAAATAGGTGAAATCGTCCTTGAAAAATTAAGGGAAATTGACCCTGTTTCATATATACGTTTTGCGTCTGTATATAACGATTTCACCGATATTGAAAGTTTTGTCGCAACTATCGGTGAATTTGAAAAAGGAGACTGATTTTTTATGAATATTGATAGTATTCTCGAAAACTTCAANGACGAAAAAACCGCCTGTATGTTCAGTGCTGAAGACGTACAGAAAAATTCCCTACAGGCTGTATTACCGTATCTTATTCCGGTATTGTTTTTTCTGCCGTTGCTTGCCGACAAGGAAAAGAAATCGGCATTTTGTAAATTCCATGCAAATCAGCAGTTTATATGGTTTCTGCTGACCGCCGTTCTCGTAATAGTCAAGAATATAATCGGAATTTTTCCACTTATAGGCGGACTTGCAAACTTTATTCTTAATATCGTACAGTTAGTTGTTGCGGTAGCTCTTGCGTATGGTGCGTATAAGGGAAAAGCTCTCCGACTTCCTTTTATAAGCGATTTAATCAATATTTTTTAAATCACCGGAAGACTGACACTTCCGCCGTCCTCGCTGTAAACAAGTGATGCTATAATTTTATCCTCACAGGTGATTAACTCTGCATACATCTTCATATTTTCCGGACTGTAATTCCGTACCTCATAGACGTACAGAACACCATTTTTTCCGGCGTAATCCCTTAACGGTAAACCCTGTCTGTCCTGAATTTCTGCATATTCCGCATAATCTCCGGAAAATTCTGACGGAATAACTATATTCTTTCCGGAAACTTCTTCGACTTCCCATCCATGCATTGAAAAATAATTTATTCTTTCTGCGGTTGTAGATGCCGGTATCTCCGCTTTTTTTGCCGGTTTATCGGTATCTTTTCCGCTTTTTTCGGCGGTAAAAAATATCACCGCATAAATTATTATCGCTAAAACAACAAGAAAAAATATCTTCTTTTTCATGTAAAAATCCCCCCTGAAATACTGTTATTAAAAATATATTTAAGGCAGGTGAAAAATATGTCTCTTGACGAATTAATAAGCCTGATAAGGCTGAGAGCCGGTGCTTTTCTGGGAAATGATATAAATGTGAAATCCCTGTTTTACTTTATTGACGGATTTTTATTTGCTAAAGCAAATTCCGGTATTGCTGATAAATACGGACAAGTTTTCCGGTATGAGTTTGAGAAATTTTTAATTTCTGAATTAGGTGATGAATATGGAAAATTTATTTTATGGGATGAAATACTGGAATCTGCTTACGGTGACGACGCATGGAATAAATTTTTTGAAATGTGGGATAAATTCTGTGAGAAGAATTTTCCGGGCAAAAACTCCGCTGATAAATAATATAACTTTGTTTTTAATTTTATTCCGGAAGGTGAAAAATATGTCTTTAATGAGAATTGACCGTTTTATTTCTGAACGTTCTGAATATACCCGCAGTGAAATCAAAAATCTTGTAGGTAAAAAACTCGTAACCGCTGACGGTACTGTAATAAAAAAATCTGACATAAAAATAAATTCCGATACAGTAAAAGTTATCGTAAACGGAAATGAAATCAGAAATCAGAAATTCCGGTACATTATTATCAATAAGCCTGCCGGTTACGTCTCCTCTACTTCCGACAGCGACGGCACAAGTGTTATGCATCTTCTGCCTGAAAACCTCCGTACTAAAGATATGTTCCCTGCCGGACGTCTCGACAAAGATTCACTCGGACTTCTTCTTATCACCAACGACGGAGACCTCGCACACCGTATTCTTTCACCGACAAGACACGTGTCGAAAATCTATATTGTGAAACTTGCCAGTCCCTTTAAAAGTGAATATATTAACTTATTCAGAAACGGTTTACAATTAGATAACGGAGAGCAGTGTCTTCCGGTTGATGTAAAGGGTGCAGAATCGTCCGAAAAACTGGCTTTTATAAGACTTCATGAGGGCAAATATCATCAGGTAAAAAGAATGTTTTCAGCGGTTGGAAATCACGTGGAAGTTTTAATGAGAATTTCTGTCGGAAGTCTTGTTTTGCCCGAAACACTAGGCTTTGGCGAACATATGGAATTATTGCACAAAAATGTTGAAAGTCTGTTTTCAGAGCCCGATTTTGACCATTTATGTAGTAAATTTTCGGTTAATTTTTCGGCAAAATTAATAAACAATCGGTCATAACTTCGGCAATTTGACATCTTGCAAATTTTCCGGAAATCTGTTATTATATTATTATAGCCGGTATTTTATTCTGTGCCGGAAGAAATTTTTGAATTGGAGGAATATTTACAATGGCAGGTCTTAGCCTTAAACAAATAAAGAAAATCTACCCTGGCAATGTCGAAGCCGTTCACAGCACAACCTTCGACATAAGAGACAAGGAATTTATCGTTTTCGTTGGTCCTTCCGGTTGCGGTAAGTCAACAACACTTCGTATGATTGCCGGTCTTGAGGAAATCTCAGAGGGTGAACTTTACATCGGTGACCGTCTCGTAAACGACATCGCCCCTAAGGACAGAGATATTGCAATGGTTTTCCAGAACTACGCTCTCTATCCTCATATGACCGTTTTTGAAAACATGGCATTCGGTCTTAAACTCCGTAAGGTTGACAAGAACGAAATCGAAAGAAAAGTTAATGAAGCCGCTAAAATTCTTGACCTCTCCCACCTCCTCGACAGAAAGCCCCGTGCTATGTCAGGTGGTCAGTGTCAGCGTGTGGCACTCGGTCGTGCTATCGTGCGTTCACCTAAGGTTTTCTTACTCGACGAACCGCTCTCAAACCTCGACGCTAAACTTCGTGGTCAGATGAGAACTGAAATTTCTAAAATCCACAAACAGCTCGGTACAACATTCATTTACGTTACACACGACCAGACTGAAGCTATGACTATGGGCGACAGAATCGTTTGTATGAAAGACGGCTGGGTTATGCAGATTGATACACCACAGAAGATGTATGACGAACCTGCTAATAAATTCGTTGCCGGATTCCTCGGTTCTCCTACAATGAACTTCGTTGACGCTACACTCAAATATGAAAGAGAATACGACCAGTTCATAGTTGAGTTCGGTTCAGCTAAGAGAAAGTTTGAAATTATCGTACCTGAATCAAAGGTAAACTCAAAACTTCAGAATTATGTAGGCAAGGAAATAACACTTGGTATCCGTCCGGAAAACCTCCACGACGAAGAAATGTACCTCTCAAATGCTACAACAGGTGTTATCGAATGTCAGGTTGAAATTACTGAAATGATGGGTGCTGAAATATATCTGTATCTTAACTGTGAAGGTATTCCGCTTACTGCACGTGTAAGTTCACGTTCCACTGTACGTTCAGGCGATACAATTCAGGTTGCTCTTGACCCTAACAGAATCCATATCTTTGATAAGGAAACAGAAGAAACTATTGTAAACTGATATATCTTCTATCAAAAAAGGAACTGTATTTTTATTCAATACAGTTCCTTTATTGCATTATTCCTCACCGGTAGTTTCGGTAGTGGTTTCACCGTCCAGACCGTCTACAACATCGTCAACGGCATCTCCGGCACCGTCTATGAGGTCACTTGCGGCATCGCCTACACTGTCGACTATGCTTTCTCCTGCGTTCTCTACACCGTCTACAGCGTCGTGTACGTGGTCTTCAACGGTATCAGAACTCCCTTTAGGGTCAACGTTTCCATCGTCGTCGGTTTCGTAATGTTCGTCGTCGTAATAGCGGTCATCAGTAGTAGTGTATTCCTGAGTGGTAGTGTATTCCGTGATATATATTTCACTGTCAACGGAAGAATCAGTATTATCATTGTTTCCGCATGATACAAATGACATACACGTGAGAATCAAAGCACCGGTAAACAGGGTTTTTTTCAAAAAAATCAGTCCTTTACATCAAATCACTGCATTATCGGCAGTGTAACTTTATTGTTTACTGAAAAATCACGTTTATGCCATTAATTTTTGTTTTTTAAATTATATTTATTTATTAAAAGGAGTTGTTTTTTTATGGCAGAAATTAAAAGTTTTCTTATTTACTACGATACCAAAAATCTTATTGGTTCGCTCTCAGACAGTCAGGCAGGAAGGCTTCTGAAATCGTTATTCAGATTCGCTGTTACCGGTGAAACTGAAGACTTCTCAGATGACGGTATGGTAAAAATGGCGTTCAGCTTTATGTCAGAACAGATTGAAAGAGATGCTCTCAAATACAAAGCAAAATGCGAAAAAAACAAGCAGATTGCTATTGAACGTGAAAGAAAAAGACGTGAACGCAGAAATCTCATTGCTGATAACAGCGAATCTACACCAACAGAATCCCATGAAATCTTAATTTCGGACACAAAAAAACCTGTAAATGTATCCGTTAAAGAGGAACAACCTGAAAGTGTATTTCCTGAAACTAAACCAACTGAAAGCGTATATCACGAAAATAAACACACTATAAGCGTATCTTCCGATAATAAACACACTATAAGCATATATCCCGATATCACACCAACTGAAGATATATATTCTGATGAAATACTACCTGAAAATACATCTTCCGGCTTAAAATCACTTGCAGACATACTTTCCGGTATAAAACCAATTTCAGACATACTTTCCAACCCACCACGGCCTGAAAACGTACCCGACGAGACAACACAGCCTGAAAGTGTATCTTCTTATGCTGACGAATCTTCAGAAGAAACATCTTATGACCCTTATTATAACGTACCTTTTGAACCGAAAGATGAAGATGCACCACCTTTCGACCCTTCTGAATATGTGCCACTGGAAGAAGACGACAATACACCACCACCTTTCGACCCTTCTGAATACGTGCCACTGGGAGAAGATAACAATACACCACCTTTCGACCCTTCTGAATACGTGCCACTGGGAGAAGACGACAATACACCACCACCTTTCGACCCTTCTGAATACATGCCACTGGGAGAAGATGACAATACACCACCTTTCGACCCTTCTGAATACGTATCACTGGAAGAAGATGACAATGCACTCCCTTTTGAGCCGGCAAATATTGAAAAAACATATTATTCTCCTTCTGATAACGCTGAAGATATGCCTACTCCTGAAGAAATAGAAGAACTATTAAAAGTTGAACAAAGTCTGTCTGCCGACTTACCTTCTGAAACAGAAGACACTGAAAATTTATCTTCGGATACAAATAATGATAATTTTATGCCCTCGCATACGAACGTAAACGAACGTGTACTTTCGAATACAGCTGTAGACGAAAGTATACCTTTGAATACAAATGTAGACGCAAATACACTTTCGTATATAAACGGTAACAGATGTTTCATGACGGATGAAGACTTCAAGGAAATAGACCAGAGTAAACTTTCGTACATTGACCGTGCAATTATAAAGAATATCCGAGAAAACAATCTTCCCATTACTCCCGAACGTCTGAACGACTTTAAAAACCCAACTGATATGTACGGTAGCGTGAACTGTGAACAGGCATTCCATCACCTTTTAGACATAAATCATTCTAACAGAAGCAAGGACCCTCTAAAAAACATTAATCCGATATTAACATTTGACTATGACCGTGAAGAAGATGTAAATTATCTGATAGACCTTGC
Organism: Ruminococcus sp.; assembly: GCA_014799765.1. Lineage (GTDB taxonomy): Bacteria > Bacillota > Clostridia > Oscillospirales > Ruminococcaceae > Ruminococcus. The sequence continues at coordinate 7,859 of JAAVHK010000038.1, read as the reverse complement.
TTACCAAGATAAATATATTTACGATACACCTTCTGATGAAGAAATATATGACGAATATTTTCATAACCCAGATAAAATAGCATTCGACAGGTACTTGGAAGAAAGACGTTTAGAAGACGAAAAGAAAGAAAAAAGAATGGCAGAAGCAAGAGCTATGCTGACTGAAGAAGATTATAGGATTATTGCAGAAATCGCTGAAAGACAAGACAAAGAAGCATTACAAAGGTTTATCGAGCAAAAAGAAAAGGAAATAAGCGAAAAAGAAGATGAAGAAATGAGACTAGCTTACGAATCTTTAAAGAATATGCCGAAACCATCTGTTGACATAGATGAATTAGCAAGAATACAACAGGAAAAAGAAAAACAAGAAAATGTAAAAGAATTTGAAGAGACAATGCGAAAGATAGAAGAAACAAATAAAAAAAAGGAAGAAGAATGGAAAAAGAAAATAGAAGAATCAACACTAAATGAAGAAGAGATAAAAATGATGGAAGAACGAAAACGAAAAATGATAGAACTTTTAAATACCACCGCAACTCCTTATGAAATAGAATGGTTCGTAAATACTTTCAATAATATTTGTGTATCTTACGATAAAGTAGAATACGAAAAACTTAGTGAGGCAGATACAGCTAAAGTTACTAAACTAATACTTGGTTTCTCAGACAAAGAGATTATTGATGCTATGTGTACCATGGAAGAAAGTTGCTTCCTGCTCGGTAAGAAAAATAACGGTTCAACCAAATACAAAAAATGGAAAGCGGATTTCTCATGGTTTATAACATATAACCATTTCATGAATATCCTGAGCGGTACTTATAACAGCACCGAAGAAGGTTTTGACCTTGATATGTACCGAGCATTCTTAAAGGATATGGAATATGTTGAAATGAACCCTGATGCTTGAAATATAAAAAAATTTCCTGTTATTTCGGGAAAAATAACAGGAAATTTAAAATTCAGAATTTATTATTTTATGTCAGCGTGATGTGCCTGTAAGGATTTTACATTGAAATGTTTGTCGTGTTTTATAGCCTTTATGCCCTCAGCAGATGCCTTAGCAGCTGCCATAGTAGTAATATATGGGATTCTGTGCTTTATAGCGGATTTTCTTATATAACTGTCGTCATGTGCGCTTGTTTTGCCTGCCGGAGTGTTAATAATCAGCTGGATTTCACCATTAGCAATCTGGTCGGCAATATTCGGGCGTCCCTCGTACATCTTAAAGATTTTTTCACATGGAATACCGGCTTCCTTAATCATCTTATAACTGTTTCCGGTAGCAATTATACGGAATCCCAGTTCATTGAATGCCTTAGCTATTTCAACAAGTTCCGGCTTGTCACGGTCACATACACTTAAAAGTACAGTACCCTCTTCCGGAAGTCTTGTCTGTGTAGCCTCCTGTGCCTTGTAATAAGCCTCGCCGAAAGAATCGGATATACCAAGTACTTCGCCTGTGGAACGCATTTCCGGTCCTAAAACAGGGTCAACTTCCTGAAACATATTGAACGGGAATACAGCTTCCTTTACGCCGTAATGTGTTATGATTTTATCCTTTAATTCCGGTACAGGTGAGGGTCTGCCGGTGAGTTCGGAAGTGATTATTTCCGTGGCAATCTGTACCATATTTATACTACATACTTTAGATACAAGCGGTACTGTACGTGAGGCACGTGGATTAGCTTCAAGTACATATACAGTATCGTCTTCAATGGCGTACTGCATATTCATAAGTCCGCATACGTTCATTTCAACCGCTATTTTACGTGTATATTCTTTGATAGTCTCAATCTGCTTTTCAGTCAGATTCTTTGCCGGAAGTATACAAGCAGAGTCACCGGAATGTACACCGGCAAGTTCGATATGCTCCATAACAGCCGGTACAAAACAATGTGTACCGTCGGAAATAGCATCAGCTTCACATTCTGTAGCATGGTGTAAGAAACGGTCAATAAGAATAGGTCTGTCTGGTGTAACGCCGATTGCATTAGCCATATATACTCTCATCATGTCGTCGTCGTGTACTACTTCCATACCACGTCCGCCGAGTACATAAGACGGTCTCACCATTACCGGATAACCTATTTTATTNGCTATTTCAAGGGCTTCGTCGACTGTTACAGCCATACCTGCTTCAGGCATAGGAATACCCAGTCTGTCCATCATGGCACGGAAATGGTCACGGTCTTCAGCGAGGTCAATAGTTTCCGGAGTAGTACCGAGAATATTTACGCCGTATTTTTTCAAATCATTTGCGAGATTAAGCGGTGTCTGTCCGCCGAACTGTGCAATAACTCCTAAAGGCTTTTCCTTTTCGTGAATGCTCAGTACATCTTCAAGTGTAAGGGGTTCAAAATAAAGTTTGTCGGAAGTATCGTAATCTGTTGAAACAGTTTCCGGATTACAGTTTACTATAATAGATTCAAAACCGAGTTTTTTGAGTGCCAGTGCAGCGTGTACACAACAGTAGTCAAATTCGATACCCTGACCGATTCTGTTAGGACCACCACCAAGAATCATGATTTTCGGCTTGTCACTTGAGGGGCTTTCGTCAATGTTGGGGGCATATGTTGAAAAGTAGTAAGAAGAATTTTCAGTACCGCTTACATGAACACCTTCCCATGCCTCTTTGATACCGTATTCAATACGCTTATTACGTACTTCTTCTTCGGAGACTTCAAGAAGCATACTTAAATATCTGTCTGAAAAGCCGTCAAGTTTAGCCTGTTTCAATACGTCCTTTTCCGGAACGCTTCCTTTTGATTCAATGAGCTTTTCTTCTTCCTGAACCAATTCAAGCATTTCTTCAAGGAAATAATGTTTGATTTTGGTTAATTCGTAAATTTCCTCTATAGTAGCACCTTTGCGGAGTGCCTCATAAATAATGAACTGTCTTTCACTTGTCGGATAACGGAGCAGGGANANNAATTCTTCTTTCGATTTTTTATTGAAATCCTTGGCAAATCCGAGACCATAACGTCCGGTTTCGAGACTTCTTATAGCTTTCTGGAATGCTTCTTTATAAGTTTTTCCGATACTCATAACTTCGCCTACTGCCCTCATCTGAGTACCTAATTTATCTTCTGCACCCTTGAATTTCTCGAAAGCCCACCTTGCAAACTTGATTACAACGTAATCGCCGTCGGGTGTGTATTTNTCGAGTGTACCATATTTTCCGCATGGTATATCCTTAAGAGTAAGTCCGCAGGCAAGCATAGCTGAAACAAGTGCTATCGGGAATCCTGTAGCCTTTGAAGCAAGTGCTGAAGAACGTGAAGTACGTGGATTTATTTCAATTACAATGATTCTGCCTGTTTCAGGGTCTCTTGCAAACTGACAGTTACAACCACCAATAACTTCGATTGATTCAACAATTCTGTAAGCCTGTNTTTCAAGTTCTTTCTGAACATCTTCCGGTATGGTGAGCATAGGTGCGGAACAGAATGAATCGCCGGTATGAACGCCGATAGGGTCAATATTTTCNATGAAACATACNGTNATTATATTGTTTTCGGCATCNCGNACNACNTCNAANTCGAGTTCTTCCCAACCGCTNACNCATTCTTCAACAAGNACCTGTCCNACNAGTGAAGCCTGTAAACCTCTTGCACATACAACTTTGAGTTCGTCGACGTTATAAACCATACCGCCACCTGCTCCGCCCATGGTGTAAGCCGGACGGAGTACAACCGGATANCTGAGNNTTTCGGCTATTTTAACAGCTTCGTCAACCGAGTAGGCAACCTCACTGCGAGCCATTTCTATACCGAGTTTATCCATGGTATGTTTAAATTCTATACGGTCTTCACCACGTTCGATAGCGTCAACCTGTACGCCTATAACCTGTACGCCGTACTGCTTCAGTACACCTGCCTTATCGAGTTCAGAACAGAGATTCAGACCGGACTGTCCGCCTAAATTCGGGAGAAGTGCGTCNGGACGTTCCTTGTCGATAATCTGTGTGAGCCTTGCAACATTGAGAGGTTCAATATAAGTTATGTCGGCAACGTCGGGGTCTGTCATGATAGTAGCAGGGTTTGAATTTACGAGGACTATTTCATAACCGAGGTTTTTCAGAGCCTTACAAGCCTGTGTGCCGGAATAGTCAAATTCGCACGCCTGACCAATGATTATAGGTCCTGAACCGATAATCATTATCTTGTTAATATCCTGTCTTTTTGGCATTTAGAATTACTCCTAACATATAAATTTGCCTTATGGCATTCTTAACATATATCATACCACAAAAAACAAGCAAATGCAATATGAATTTACAAAAAAATTCACCGTCCGGCAGAACAGTGAATTAACAANCGANACGNAAAAAAATACATTTCAGGAAAATGTTTCATAAAAGGGGTTGACAAAAGCCTTTCAGTGTGATATAGTAGTAATTGAGGTTACAACTGAATACACAANAAAAGGCTTCATCTGTCTTAGTNTTAGCTTTCGCTTGACTATCGACAAAATTATTATATCATAAGATTNNANNTTTGTCAAGTCTTTTTNAGNCNTGACAAATTTTTTTTTCTTTTAACCTCATATTGTGTAAATNATTGTAATTTGCAAATATATTAAAAAAAGGAGTATTATAAATGATTGAATTTAAACTCACACCGGTTGAACACAACGGACAGCGTGTACTTACTACCGCTCAGCTTGCCGAGGCTTACGAAACAGACGTAAAAGTTATATCAAAAAACTTTAATCGTAACAAAGACCATTTTATTGAAGGCGTACATTTTTATCGTCTTACAGGTAAGGAACTTGAAAAATTTTGTATTCGTCAAAATGACGAATGCAAAAATTACGGTAAAATCAGGGTTATTTATCTCTGGACGGAAAGAGGAGCATTGCTTCACGCAAAAAGCCTTAACACTGAAAAGGCGTGGGAGGTTTATGAATTTCTTGTTGACACTTATTTCAGGGTAAGGGAAATTGACAGTTACGTTGAAATGCTATGTCGTAAACTGGAGACATTAGAACAGAAACTGGAGACGGCAGAACAGGAACGTGTGGCGATAAAACAGAAACTTGAGATGTCGGAAAAAAGAGACGATATAATATATCAGAAACTTGAAATTTCAGAAAAAAGAATAGATACTCTTGAAATAAATATAAAAAAATCAATAACTGATAATTTATATAATGTTATTAATACATTAAATCCTGCTTTTGAATGTATATATAATAAAATAAACAAGTCTACATATATGTTATTATATAAAAATTATAAAAAAAACAAAAAAAGAAAAAATAAATCAACTTAAACCTAACATTGAGGAGGTACATTGCATCATTCACGGAAAAATATGTCAGGACGGTTCTATATTGACGTTCAGGACTGATTCTGCATATTATATACCGGAGGTGGTGAATTTGTACGCTGAAATTCTTCTCGCCATAATCGTGAGTTTAGATACATACCTTGTAGCCGTGACTTACTGTAACAGTAATATAAAAATACCGTTTTTTTCAATGTGTGTAATAAGTTTCATAAGTGCCGGAACTCTCGGAATATCGCTGAAATTTTCAGACATTATAGCCGGATTTCTGCCACCGGCAGTATGTAGTACTTCCGGAAAAATTATAATTATTTCAATCGGAATAATGACAATTTTCAGAAGTATTTTAAAAAGCCTTACAAATCATATTTCAGAAAAAGGAGAACTTTCTGTACGTTCCGGAAAATACGGAATTGTAATGAAATTATATCTCGACGAAACCACAGCAGATTTTGATAATTCAAAAGTGCTGTCAGTACCNGAAGCCACTGCNCTTGCCCTTGCGAGTTCACTGGATTCGGCGGCAACCGGTATAAGCAGTGGTTTCGCCGGTATAAAGCCGTTTCCGGCGTTTATTTTTACTTTTATTGCCGGACTGATTTCAATTACTTTAGGAAATTTTACAGGGAAAAAATTATCAGAATTAAAGTATGATTTTTCATGGGCTGGCGGAATTTTACTTATTGTTTTTGCAGTTTTCCTTTAGACTATTATATAGTATAAATCACAATTTCCGGAGCGTTGAAAAGACGTAATTTACCCAGTCCGCCGGATACGCATAATTTCATATTTTTTATATTATAAATTCCCTTTGAATATTCCGGAAACAGTTTTCTTTCAGGCGATAAAATACCCTTACCGAAAATACGAATAAGTCCGCCGTGTACGTGTCCGGAAAATGTATAATCCGCACCCCATTCCGCATAGGATTCCGCAAAAAACGGATTATGTGCAAGCAGAATTGTAATATTATTTTCCGGTGNATTNCCGAGAAGATTTTTCATATTTTCTGGAGTTATTTTTTCAAGATTCCTGTATTTACCGTCTTTTTTGTATACCTCGTAATTTTCTTTCAGACCGTATATATTTAAAATTCTGTCATTTATTTTCAGATTTACGGAATTGTTTTCAAGTAAAATTATTCCGGAATTTTTCATGATTTCAATAAATTCATTATGTAAATTTTCGGGTAAAGACTGTTCATGATTTCCGTAAATAATAAATACCGGAGCTGTTTTTTTCAGATTTTCAAGAAATATTTTTATTCCTGAAAAATCATTTTCAGTACGTGAAACAAGGTCACCTGTAATAAAAATAAGGTCAGGATCTTCCCGCCTTAAAATGCGACAGATTCGGGAATTATTATCCCCGAACCTGCGTTTATGCAAATCTGAAATATGTGCGATTTTTATATCATTCTGTTTATTTTTTCCGGAAAATTCATGCCGTATTTTCAACATGAATTTATTTTCCAGAAAAATATATCCGGCTGAAAATACAAGAATTAATTTCAGAAAATTATTCTTCATTTTCTGCCTGCTCCTCGGTATCAGTAATCTGTTCAACTTTTTCTGTCTGGGCGTTTTCGTCATGTTCGGCACGTGTGAAAGCTACAACTTTAGCACCATCACGGACACGCATAACACGTACTCCCTTGGCGTACTGACCCATTATTCTTATATCGCTTGCAAGGATTCTTATGATAATTCCGTCACTCGATACCATGATAATATCATCAGTCTCGTCGACGATTTTTATTCCGCATACATGACCCCTTACGTCGTCGACGTGGTAATTTTTAAGACCATATCCACCACGATTCTGAATACGGTAATTTGAAATTTCCGTGCGTTTTCCGTAACCGTTTTCGGTGACGGTCAGCAGTGATGCACCTTCACGCATACGGGCAATGCCTACTACATAATCGCCCTCACGTAATTTAATTACTTTTACTCCGTGTGCGGTACGTGACATTGAACGCCCTTTAGATTCTTCAATTCTTATAAGCATACCGTCATGTGTGGCGACAAATATCTGTGCATTACCGTCCGTAAGACGTACACCGGCTATTTCGTCGCCGTCGTCGAGACCTATAGCACGTAATCCACGTTTACTTACGTTCCTGTAAAGTGAAAGATTTGTACGTTTTATTTTACCGTTTCTTGTTACAATGGTAATGAATTTATTTTCGCTGAAATCCGTAGTTTTCAACATAGCGGTAATTTTTTCGCCGTCATCGAGTGAGAGCAGGTTTATTAAATTAAATCCTCGTGAAGCCTTTGTACCGTCCGGAACTTCATAGCATTTCAATTTATACATTATTCCGAAATTCGATATAAATAAAACATTATCGTGACTTCCGCAGACAAACATTTCCTCAACAAAGTCTTCTTCACGCTGTTTCATACCGGTTATACCACGTCCGCCACGTTTCTGTGTCTTGTACTCGGCAACCGGCATACGCTTGATATAACCGTTGTGCGTAATGGAGAGAATTACGTCTTCCACTTCTATCAAATCTTCGATATCGATATCGGAATAGTCGTAAGTAATTTCCGAGCGACGTTTGTC
>JAAVHK010000037.1 GCA_014799765.1 Ruminococcus sp. | reverse complement strand
CGAACACGGAAGTTAAGCTCATTAACGTTGATGATACTTGGTTGGCGACGACCTGGGAAAGTAGAACGATGCCGGCACAAAAAGGGCCATTAGCTCAGTTGGTTAGAGCATCCGGCTCATAACCGGACGGTCTGGGGTTCGAGTCCCTAATGGCCCACTGAATATTAGAAAAAAGTCCGAATTTTCGGGCTTTTTTGTATGGGGGAATAAAATTTGTATGGGGATAGTATTGTAAAAGAATTTAATAATACGCTATGGAAAAATTTTCTGAAAGGTCTGAAGACATATCAGCTTATTCAGGACGGCGACAGAATAGCAGTTTGTATATCGGGTGGAAAAGATTCCATGCTTATGGCGGAATGTCTGAAACGTTGGCAGAAGTACGGAAATGTAAAATTCAATCTGGAATATATCGTCATGAATCCGGGGTATAATGAAGAAAATCTCCGGAAAATAGAAGAAAATGCGAAAATACTGGATTTACCGGTAAAATTTTACGAAACCAGAATATTCAGTTCGGTTGCGGAAGAAAAAAATAATCCGTGTTTTCTGTGTTCCCGACTGAGAAGAGGTTATCTTTATAAAACGGCACAGGAAACAGGTTGTAATAAAATAGCACTCGGACACCATTTTGACGACGTAATTGAAACTATCCTCATGGGTATGCTTTACGGTTCGCAGATGCAGACCATGATGCCTAAAATCCATAGCGAAAATTATAAAGGTATGGAAGTTATACGACCTCTGTATCTCGTGAGGGAAGAAAATATCGTAAAATGGTCGGATTTCAATAATCTGCGTTTCATAGACTGTGCCTGTAGGGTATCTGAAAAAACTGGTAATTCAAAGCGTATGGAGATAAAGAAACTTCTTGCGGAACTCCGGAAAGTAAATCCGGAAGTCGATATGAATATTTTCCGGAGTGCTGAAAACGTCAACTTGCAGACTCTTATTTCCTATCATATCGGAAATGAATATCATCATTTTCTTGACAGCTATTCCGAGGGAAAAAGCGTCAGAGGTACTTGAAATTTTTCTTTACATTCTGAAATTTAAGTGATATAATATATATGAAATATTAATGAAAGGAGTGTCAGAATGAAGAGATTTATTGATATTCTGCTGAGAGCGGTTGCAACAGGCTTTGCCATAGGTATCGGCGGAATTGTCTATCTTTCGTGCGATAACAAGTACATAGGGGCTTTTCTTTTCGGAACGGGTCTTTTCGTGATTCTCAGTTTCGGCTTCAATCTTTTTACCGGCAAGGTAGGTTATGCGGTAGAAAACAAACCGGCATATCTGCTTGACCTTGCTGTGATATGGCTGGGAAATCTTATCGGCACGGCGATTACTGCCGGACTTGTTCTGTGTACGAGAATTGCGGAAAATATCAGTGAAAAAGCGTCGGGAATATGCGATATAAAATTAGGCGATACACTGTCAAGTAATTTTATACTGGCGTTTTTCTGCGGAATGCTGATGTTTATTGCCGCCGACGGTTACAAGACAATAAACAATACCGCCGGTAAGATGTTGGCTATATTTCTGCCGGTTGTAGTGTTCATACTCAGCGGATTTGAACATTGTGTAGCGAATATGTTTTATTTTTCGATTGCACAGGTGTGGTCACTTAAGACTTTCGGTTATCTGATTGTTATGAGTTTAGGAAATTCCGCCGGTGGAATTTTCATACCTCTTTTAAGAAAAGGTTTTGAAAAAACAAAATGACAGAAAAATTTCCGGTACTCTTGTACCGGAAGTTTTTTATTGTTTTATAACAAGTTTACGCATCAGAACGACGTCGAAAGAATCAACGTAACCGTCCTCATTGAAATCGCATGAAAATTCCGTATCTTTACCGAGTACCGCATTAGCACAGTAAACGAGGTCAGCTACGTTTACTTTACCGTCGTGGTTGAGGTCACCGGCAGGATTTTCCGGTATGTAGTCTTTTCCGGAAATTTCAGGATAAACGACTTTCATATAATTGTGTTCACCGCACGGAGTATGTTTTATATTGAAACTCTCCGAACCTTTCAGAAAATATTCATATTTGAGGATATTCCCGTTTTCGTCGTCGTTGAGGTCATCCCACGTGACATCTACGGCATACCATAAACCGTCTTCCATTTGTACGTAATTCCACATATGAGCTGTTCTTGCCTCGTCGTCAAAATTTCCGAGAACAACAACGCACGGAATGTCAAGACTGTCGCAAATAAGCTTGAAAGCCTTTGAATAGCCCTCACATACAACCCCTGGCTCTACAATAGCCCCGATTGCCGACGGTGCAAACGGTGCATTTAAATCATAATCAGTGAATCTGCATATGTAATCATGAATATTTTTCAGTTGTTCGTATCTGCTGTCAGCCTGCTCCGGAATATCTTCTACAGCCTTTTCAAGTTTCGCCTTGTATTCCATTATATCATCTATGGATTCATAACTTTCATAGTAAACCGGCATGAAATTAAAACCGGTTATAGTGATATTGTAATTTTTCTTGAAAAAATTGTATTGTTCGGTCTGTACCGTACCGAATTTGAGATTAAATTCGTCAAACCAGAATAATTCCGGATTATCCATTAAAAGAGTATCGAGAGCATTTTTCATGTTGCTTATTACGGCATCATTGAAAATCTGTCTTTCTTCGTCCGGAAGATATTCTGATGACGGTGACTTACTGAGAGTAACAGTAACAGGTTCAGGGAGAGTAACTGTTATTTTTTGGGTGGACGGATTAGCGACAATCGGATATAAAGCATCATATACAGCTTTGTTGTTATTGTCAAGCTGGTCACGGTAGTTATAGGAAAGTTCGCCGTAATTTGAAAGAATTTCCGGAATTGAATTGTTTTCGCTGTCCAGTTCGCCGAGTGTCAACCATATTTCAGACTGTTCAGCCGTAACATTTTCCGTATTTACGGCATAGACTGGCATAAAAGAATTTCCGGAAAAAATACCCGAAACCGCCATGGCACACATGACCGGCAGAAAAATTTTTTTCATACAAAAAGACCTCCTGTAAATTATTCCCGATTCACTTCTGATTTTTTATTATATTATACAATAATTTCATGATTTTGTCAATGGAATAAAAAGTATTTCTGCATACAGGCGGAAAAACATATTTTTTGCTGAAATTCACAAAAAAAATGAAAATTCAGCTTTAATATTTGTTATGCTGTCACTTGAAAAATTTTTCTTACTGTGATATACTTATATCTGGACAATTATAAATTTCTTGTAAAGGAGAGTTTCTGAAAATGAATTTATTTCAGATGAACAGAAATGAGCTTGAAAATTTCAGAAATGAAACTGAAGCTCAGTACAATGATTTCAAGGCACTCGGACTTAAACTTAATATGTCAAGAGGTAATCCCTGTAAAGAACAGCTTGAACTTAGTCTCGGTATGCTCAGTGTTTTTGACGACGGCGACTTCATGAGCGAAAACGGTGTTGATGTCCGCAACTACGGTATGCTCGACGGAATCCCCGAAGCAAAAAAATTTTTTGCCGATATGATTGGCGTTTCTGACGAAGAAGTTATTATTTTCGGTAACTCCAGTCTTAACGCTATGTTCTGGGCTGTACAGACAGCCTATAATAAAGGCGTTCTCGGTGAGAAGCCGTGGTCACAGGTTGAAAATCCTAAGTTCCTCTGCCCTGTACCTGGTTACGACAGACATTTCAAGGTTACTGAATTTTTCGGCATTGAAATGATTAACATTCCTATGCTCCCGACAGGTCCTGATATGGATATGATTGAAAATCTCGTTGAAAATGACGAATCCATAAAAGGTATATGGTGTGTACCTCAGTATTCCAATCCGGATGGCATTTCCTACAGTGACGAAACAGTAAAGCGTTTCGCAAATCTCAGACCGCTTGCAAAGGATTTCCGTATTTTCTGGGATAACGCATACTGTATACATCATCTTACAGAAAATCCGACAATTATTCTTAACATTCTTGACGAAGCCAGAAAAGCCGGTAATGAAGATATGGTTTATATATTCGGCTCTACTTCTAAAATAACTTTCCCAGGGGCTGGTGTAGCCGTAATGGGTGCAAGCAAGAAGAATGTTGACGAACTCAAGAAATATCTTGGTATAAGCATTATCAGCTACGATAAAATGAATCAGTTACGCCACGTGAAATTTTTCAAGGATTTCGCCGGTATGTGCGAACACATGAACAAACACAGGGAAATTATTGCACCTAAATTCACACACGTATGCGAAGTTCTTGAAAAGGAAATCGCACCGCTTGGTATCGGTAACTGGACTGTTCCGCAAGGTGGTTATTTCATATCTTTCAACGCTCCTGACGGTTGTGCAAAAAGAATAGTACAGTTATGTGCGGAAGCCGGTGTAACGCTTACCGGAGCAGGTGCTACATTCCCATACGGTAAAGACCCCGACGATAAAAATATCAGACTTGCACCTACTTATCCGTCCATGGACGAACTTAAAAAGGCTATGGAATTATTTATCATATGTGTTAAACTCGCAAGTGCTGAAAAGATTCTTTCCGAAAAGTAATAAAAAAAGTCCGGTACTCCTGAAGTGCCGGATTTTTTTGTGACAATAATTATAAAACCGTCATATTGTATTATGAGGTGATGTTACATGGCAACAAATGGTATAGACGTTTCTGAATGGCAGGGGCTTGTCGACTGGCAGAAAGTAAAGACCGATTTCTGTATAATCCGTGCCGGTTACGGAAGACTTGTCACACAGAAAGACAAATATTTTGACGAAAATTATAACGGTTGCAGGAATAATAATATTCCGTGTGGTGCGTACTGGTTTTCGTATGCTGTCACGCCGGAAGAAGCCGTACTGGAAGCACAGGCGTGTCTGGAAGTAATAAAGGGTAAGAAATTTGAATATCCTATATATTATGACGTTGAACAATCCGGACAGTTTGAACTGGGTAAGGAAGCTGTAAGTGCGATAATAAAGGCATTTATGGATACTATGGAAAATTCAGGTTACTGGGTAGGACTGTATATGAGTTCGTATTATCTTAACAACTACGTCACGGACGATATAAAGGTAAGATATGCGATATGGGTAGCGGATTACGTACCGGAAGCACCGGCTTATGACGGCACATACGGTATATGGCAGAAATCCGCCACCGGAACATTAGAGGGTATAAGCGGTAACGTGGATTTGGACGAATGTTATGTTGACTATCCGGCAGACATGAAAAGAGCAGGTTTAAACGGCTATCCGAAAACACCTCCGGACAAAAAGACGGTCAGTATTACCGCAACCATAGACGGCGTAAATTATTCCGGCGAACTCACTGAATTATAAATTACTCCCCCCACATACACTATGTGGGGGAATTTTTTTTATAAAAAAAATATGACTTGACTTCTTATTTTTTTCGTGATATAATGTAAAAAAAGACAATTTTTTTAAAAAACGGAGGTCAGAAAAATGGGCGAATTTGATAAAAACAACGATAAAAAAAGCGGTTTCGGGTTTGGATTCGGTGTTGTAGTGGGTGTAGTAGTCGGTGCTACATCGTTTCTGGCGAATGTTTCGGAAATAGTACAGCTTTTCAATAAACCGGAAAAACCGTCGGAAGAAAAATCCGTAGCAGTTTCAGAGCCGGTAGAAGAAGCCGTTGAAAATGTAGTAATCGGAAAAACATACGTCATACAGAACGGTGACAACTATGCGGAAGCAGTACAGGAAATCATTGAGCAGGAAGATGTATGTTACGAGGAAGCTGAAGAAACTTTAATACAACAGGCTTACGTAGTCGACTACAATGAACCGGTATTCATAGAGGACAAGGACGTTGAAATAACATTCATAGAACAGAACTGAAATAAAAATCCGCTCCGG
>JAAVHK010000036.1 GCA_014799765.1 Ruminococcus sp. | reverse complement strand
TAAGAATAAAAAGAAAAAACAATAGTTTGTATATGATTTTAACTATTGATTTCATGCCATAATATTATTAACATCAACATTTATAAAAAATTAAAAAATTCTGAAGTTTGAATTTTTTTATTTTTTATTTTCGAAAAACTCTTGACAAACTGAAATTTATATGATATAATAAGTTCAGGATATAAAAACTATCCCATAAAAATTTTAAAAGAAAGGAGCATTTTATTATGGCTATACTTCCAAAGGGATTCGATGTCATTTTAGAAATGCACAAAAACTTACAAAAAGAAACTTATACCACTTCGGAAATTGTCAAGGTGTTTACAGACCTCGGAAAAACAAATGGTGTCGCTGCCGGAACGATAACAAGAGCATTGAATCAGGATTTACTTAAAAGATGTGACTATGGTATTTACAGCGTTAATCCGCAATATCAGGCAAATACAGATACAGCTTCAGACAGTTCTGTAAAAATCAATCTGAAAAATTGCGTAGAATCGGCAATTCAGGATATAAACCAGAATTTCCCTATCTCTACTGTAATAACTATGAACGAAAATGACGCCGATATTCTGAAAAAAACTATAGGCAATCTCCAGAAAATCATTACTGACCTTTCAGAATAATTAATCAAAAAAGCACTCCGAGGAGTGCTTTTCGTTTTTATTATTCTTCAGGCATTTTTATCTCGCCGACTATAGGGCGAGGGTCAATATCCTGTTTTGTATAGTAATCCGAAAGTGCAGAACTTACAGCCTGCTCACTGAATTTTTTTAATTAAAAAATAATTTTCATATTGTGATATTTTGAAAAAATATCTTCAAAACCCACTGATTTATAAAGATTATATCCTTTATCTGTCGACTTCAATTCTATAAAATCAAGTTTCATTTTCTTGGCATCGGAAATAAGAAATTCCATTATTTTTTTAGCTATGCCTTTTCGTCTGAAATCCGGTCTTGTATAGACGTTCATTACTGTACCGGTTCTGCCGTTTATGAAACTTGGATTAGCTGGTTTTTCGGATACCAACAGAAAACAACATGAAATTATTTTTTCTGATTTCATGACGTATACAAACAAATCCTTATTCAAATGATTATTATAATATTCCGGAAGCTGATTCCTGATTTTTTCAGTCTGAATATCTGTAAGACTACCATAATCTTCTGTAAGATATTCTATTCTCATCTGAACAAGTTCATTAATATCTTTTAAATCAGCTTTTTCAATATACATATTATTCTTCGGGCATTTTTATCTCGCCGACTATTGGGAGCGGGTCAATACCTTGTTTTGTGTAGTAGTCTGAAAGTGCAGACCTCACAGCCTGCTCCGCAAGTACGGAACAGTGTATCTTTACAGCCGGAAGACCGTCAAGAGCTTCAACAACTGCATCATTTGTAAGTTTTAGTGCGTCGTCAATGGATTTTCCTTTTATAAGTTCTGTAGCCATTGAAGACGTTGCAACCGCCGCACCACAGCCGAAAGTCTTGAATTTGGCATCTGTAATAATGCCGTCGTCTATTTTGAGGTACATTTTCATTATGTCGCCACATTTTGCGTTGCCGATTTCCCCGACACCGTCAGCATTTTCTATCTCGCCTACGTTACGAGGGTTTGAAAAATGGTCAAGTACCTTTTCACTGTACATCATAATATATCATACTCCTTTAATACTATTTTTAACAGCAATCCCAGTTATAGAGAACATCACTGAAATCACACTGTTTAAGTTTTTCGCTGTTTATGAAGAAATTTCCTACTCCGCAATCTCCCCACATGACTACATCTTCACCGTCTAAGTCGTCGGTATCAAGCTGAAATAACAGAAAGTCATAATATTCAAGCTGTTTTTCGTCACGGGGGTCGCTTTGAGTAAAGACCGGATATCCACCTACTTTATGACCTGTATTTTCTTCCCATTCTTCTTCATATACTTCTTCCGGAATTTCTTCACTGTATTCAACAAATCTGTTTTCCGACTTCTCAAAACTCATACCACACTCACGGAATACAGGAAAATTATATGGGTCTTCGTCGTACTCATTCTTTACGAACTTATTTTCTATTTCTTCCGGCGTAACAGTCTTGTCGATTTCCGGATAGTATATAACCCTGAAACCGTCCTGATTGGTCTGATTATCAAAGTCCATACCGGAATCATCATCATTCATAATCCAGAACTGTAANAGACCNGTNTTCATAAANCCGTCAAGCTGGATTTTGTCGCACTCTATCTGTGCGAGAAGTCTTAACTGATTACCGTTACTGTCCGTCGGGAAGTCCTTGTCATGCGGAATATATCCGATACCGCCTACTTTACTTTCAAATATTGACGGTTTTGTATCTGTGAGGGTTATTTTCATACAAGGTTTTATATTATTCATAACTTTCACCTTTTATCATTTTTTCCCATACCGGAGACATTGAACGTAATCTTTCAACTACTTTCGGGATTACTTCAAGAATGTAGTCAACGTCTTCGTCCGTAACATCTTCTTCTATCGACAGTCTCAGTGAACCGTGTGCTACTTCGTGTTTAAGTCCTATCGAAAGAAGTACGTGTGACGGGTCAAGCGAACCTGANGTACAAGCNGAACCCGANGACGCACATATACCNTTNAGGTCAAGCATAAGTAACANTGATTCGCCTTCTATTCCCTCTATGGAAATATTCAGATTTCCGGCAAGTCNTTTATCACGGTCACCGTTAAGGCGTGTATANGGAAGNTNNANAATACCNTCAATCAGTCTGTTTCTACGTGGTGTGATTACCGCATTTTTTTCAGNGATATTTTTTGTAGCGTTTTCTATAGCTACACCTAAACCTACTATTGCCGGTACATTTTCTGTACCTGCTCTTTTATTGCGTTCCTGACCGCCACCGTGTACGAGGTTAGGAAGAGTTATACCCTTACGGACGTACAAAGCCCCGATACCTTTCTGTGCGTGTATCTTGTGACCGGATAATGACAGCATATCAATATTCTGTTTCTTGACATCTATTTCAACGTGTCCTACAGCCTGTACGGCATCTGTATGAAAAATGACTTTCTTTTCCTTACAGATAGCCCCTATTTCCTCAATGGGCTGGATTGTTCCTATTTCGTTATTGGCGTACATTATAGTAACAAGTGCGGTATCCTCTCTTATAGCGTTTCTTATATCTTCGGGATTAACAAAGCCGTCCGCACTGACCGGAATATATGTCACTTCATAACCGTGTTTTTCGAGGTATTCGCACGTATGAAGTACCGCATGATGTTCAAATACTGATGTTATAATATGTTTCTTACCTTTTTTCGCCATATTTTCGGCGATACCCTTTATTGCCCAGTTGTCTGACTCTGAACCACAGCTTGTAAAGAAAATTTCCT
The DNA here is from genome assembly GCA_014799765.1 of Ruminococcus sp. Classification (GTDB taxonomy): domain Bacteria; phylum Bacillota; class Clostridia; order Oscillospirales; family Ruminococcaceae; genus Ruminococcus. The sequence goes on along the minus strand of JAAVHK010000036.1, from coordinate 6,251 downwards.
TAGGGTCTGCACCGATTGCCTTTGCGACTTTTTCACGGGCTGTTTCGATATCTTTCTGTGCGTCACGTCCGAGTTTATATATACTTGAAGCATTTCCGTAAGCCTTAGTGAAATGCGGTAACATAGCGTCAAGAACTTCCTGCGATACAGCAGTTGTGGCGGCGTTATCGGCATAAATGAATCTTTTTTCCATTATTAATATCTCCTTTATTTTGACGAATATATATCACGCTGTGCGACTGCAAGGCGGTCACAACGTTCATTTTCGGGNTGTCCGGCATGACCTTTTACCCAGTTGAAAGTAACNTCATGTTTTTCAAGTAACGNAAGTAACTGTTTCCATAAATCAGTGTTCGGAACAGGTTCATTTTTTGAACGTNTCCAGTTTTTCTTCTGCCAGTTATAGACCCATTTTTTCGTTACACTATCGGCAACATATTTACTGTCAGTAGTAAGAATAACTTTACAGGGTTCTCTGAGTGCAGATAATGCTACTATAACTCCGGNCAGTTCCATGCGGTTATTNGTNGTCTGTTCCGCACCGCCGGAAAGTTCNTTTTCGTGNGTNCCGTATCNAAGTACAACACCNTANCCGCCAGCCCCTGGATTTCCGCTACAAGCACCGTCAGTAAAAATTTCAACTGTTTTCATGATAATCATCTCCCGAAATAACATATTATATATTATAACCTACTATTTCCATAAAATGAGTAGATGTTACCTGAATGAAACGAAAAATAAAGTTAGTATATACTTACTTTCATGTATACAGAAAATATAATTTACCGGTATAATTACAATTCGTTATTATGCACAAATTTTACCCTTAAAATTCGGCGTTGTGCAAAATCTATAATTTTTTGCCACTATAAAGGCTTAAACTTCTACTTCGCATATGAACATTTTTTATGAAATATATAAAAATACCCTTGCATTTTTTAAAAAAATATGTTATTATAAAATAGCATGGGGAATAGTTATTATTTTGTATATAATTAAAATGGTTCTTTATCAGATACACATAAAAAATTTTCCGTTTCTTTTATCGTGCATGAAACGGAAATATATTTACTTCACTATTCCGACTAAATCTTATATAAAGGAGGAGCTTTTTTATGAAACTACTGCTAAATAATATTGAAGATGCCGTTGACCAGAAATATCTTGTAATAAAAAGTCTGAGAAATCAGGCTGAAGCAGGTACAGTAATTCACATTATGGGCGCACAGACCGAAAATGACGGCATAACCGTTAATTATCGTGTGACAAAAACAGGTCAGGATTTTTCCTGTAAATTCACTGATATAAAACAATTCGCAAAGTGGGCAAGTTCTGACAGCTTCCTTGCACGCTATCAGGACAACCTTTCACCTACAGATATAAAGCAGTATATACAAGTCTGTGATACATCTTTCATGGGTTCGGGCGGTATTCCGATTCTTACAAGTATCGGTGTTATACTTCTTGTACTTATAATCATGTGTATCGCAAATGTTATACAGTGGTGGCAATTACTTATAGGCGTTGTATGTGTACCGGTAATTATATACTTCGGTGTAACAACTTTCTACAAACGCAAGAGAAATAAAGTAATGTCACAGATATACAATAAAGTAAGTGCATCATGGGGCGGAGTCGTCCTCCGGTGAAAACGTTATGAAACGCTTTTCAGAAATGGAAGGCGTTTTTCATTGTGCATATACACATAAATATTTTAATATAAATAAATCAATAATATATTTCAAGGAGCTTTTACAATGGGAAAATATTTCGGTACAGACGGTTTCAGAGGTACAGCAAATGAAAATCTCACCGCCGAACACGCCTACAAAGTAGGACGTTTCCTCGGCTGGTACTACGGCGAAATCAGAAGAAAAAACGGTGACGATTCCGCACCGAAAATCATTATCGGCAAAGATACAAGACGTTCAAGCTATATGTTTGAATACTCACTTGTAGGCGGTCTTACGGCTTCCGGTGCAGATGCTTACCTGCTCCACGTTACTACAACACCGTCCGTTGCGTACATAGCAAGAATTGACGCTTTCGACTGCGGTATTATGATTTCTGCCAGCCATAACCCTTACTACGATAACGGTCTTAAACTCATAAACGGTCAGGGCGAAAAAATGGAAGATGATGTAATAAATCTTATTGAAGACTATCTTGACGGCAAATCCGGTGAAGTTCCATACGCTAAAAATGAAAAAATAGGACGTTCTGTAGACTATATTTCCGGCAGAAACAGATATATCGGCTATTTAATATCACTCGGTATGTACTCTTTCAGAGGTATGAAAATAGGTCTCGACTGTGCTAACGGTTCTTCATGGAACATTGCCAAATCCGTATTTGATGCCCTCGGTGCTACTACTTATGTCATAAACGCTTCACCAGATGGTACTAACATAAATGACAATGCCGGTTCTACACATATAGAGGTACTACAGAAATTTGTAGCAGAAAATAATCTTGATGCCGGTTTCGCTTACGACGGTGACGCTGACCGTTGTTTATGCGTCGACGATAAGGGAAATATTATCACCGGTGACCATATTCTTTATATCTATGGCAGATACTCTAAGGAACGTGGCAAACTCGTAAATAATACAGTCGTTGCTACTGTAATGTCAAACTTCGGACTTTTCAAGGCTTTTGACGAAATAGGTATAAATTATGCAAAAACTGCTGTCGGTGACAAATATGTATACGAATACATGAAAGAAAATAACTGCTGTCTCGGCGGTGAACAGTCCGGACATATTATATTTTCTAAATACGCCTCTACCGGTGACGGCATTCTTACAAGTCTGAAAATTATGCAGGCTATAATGTCAAGCGGTAAGAAACTCAGCGAACTCGCAGAACCTTTTAAAGTATATCCGCAGGTACTCGAAAATGTACGTGTTAAAGATAAATCCGTTGCCATGAGTGATAAAGACGTTCTGGAAGCCGTCCGAAAAGCCTCGGAAGCTCTCGGAGATTCCGGAAGAATACTCGTCCGTGAAAGCGGTACAGAACCACTTGTACGTGTTATGGCTGAAGCCGGTGACATTGAAACCTGTCAGAAATACGTGAATGATATTATTACAGTACTTAAAGAAAAAAATCATACAGTCTGAATCATATTATGCCGGATAGTTTTTCAATTATCCGGCGTTTTTTTGAATTTTAACAAAAATTTCCGGTATAATACACCGGTGTTTGTTGAAATGCTTGAAAATACCGGAAATTATTAAAAATTATTGACGTTCCGTATTTTAAGTGATATAATTATCCTATCCGGAAATTCCGGATTAAAAATATATTTTTTATAGTAAAATGGAGGAAACAATGGATAAGAAAAAAGAACACAACCTTAACATTACTCTTCAGAGCGAAGAGGAAAAAAGCGATTTTATTATATCAATAGGGACGATTTTCAGAAAATTAAAAAAATATGTCCTGATATGGCTTATTGTGGCAGTAATAGTATTTGTTGCAGTATTAGGTAATACAGCTTTCAGTACCATACACCGCAAGCCATCTCTGAGAGCACTTGTCAGCTTTACTTTCGACGGCATTGAAAAAGGTCTTGACCCTGCCGGACAGGATTTCAACAAGGAAATGATTAAAAATCCGGTAGTCATTGAAAAGGCTCTTACTTCTCTCGGAATGCCACTCGACGAACTCGATAATATCCGTAATTGCATAACTATAACAGGTATTATACCTTCTGACGCTATGGACAAGATACTGACATACAAAAATGTATATGAAACTGCCAGCAATAATAATCTTCAGGCGGCACAGGCTATGCTCGGAGTTTCTTATTTTCCTACGGAATATACAGTAACTTTCAATTATTCCGGAACATCTCTCGGCAGAAATACAGCCGTTGAAGTAATAAATACAATACTGGAAGAATTTAAAAACTATTTCTTTGATATGTACGGCTATAACGAATCCCTTGGTAATTCCGTTTCTGCCCTTGATATTTCCAGCTATGACTACTCGGAAGCTATCGAAGTTCTTGACAATTCCCTCGATACAATGAGTAAATACCTTAAACAGCTTTCCAAAGACGATAAAACACGTTTCCGTTCTTCCGTGACCGGCTATACATTCGACGACCTCTATGAAGCTATAGAAACTATCAGGTCTATTGACCTTGATAAAGTTTCTTCTTACGTAAATGTAAATAACCTCACAAAAGACAGGGATTCTTCAATTGCCTACTACGAATACAGAATAAACACTCTCACGAGACGTAAAACTTCTATTGAAGAACAACTTGTATCTGTAAGGGATTCTATAAGGTCATATGAAAAAGACCAGATTATTATTTTCGGTAACGGCACGGACGGTACGGACACACAATCAACACAGACCTCTCAGCAGTATGATGACATGATTGCTCAGAAACTGGAACTTACAAATGACCTCGCTACAACCAAACAGAATATTAATTACTATACCGAAAGACGTGACGCTTTAAAGGAATTTTCCGACAATGATTCCAATAATCAGAAGAAACTGGATCAGGTTGACAAGCAGTTAGACAACGTCAACAATAAAATAACTGAAGTTATCGAAAATGTAAAACTTACTGCTGATGATTACTATGAAAACGTAACTTTCCAGAATGCTTATAATGTACTTGTTCCGGCATCAAGTTCAATGAGTTCAACAATAAGTGTGATAAAAAATAATGTAAAAATGCCTTTGATTCTCGGTGAAGGTGCTGTATTTGCCTTATACTTCCTTATAGCTTTCCTTGACGCTATAAAAACTGATTCTTTCGACAGAAAAAAGAAAAAAGCCTCTGAACAGGAAAATTCTGTCGGTGAACCGGCTGAAAGTATCTGAAACAAACCCGAATAAAATATTATATCCTCCGTGCAGAATCACACGGAGGATAATTTTGAGTTTTTAAAATTCAAAACCGAAAGGACTTTGATAAATGGAAAATATTATAAATCTTAAAAATATAGTCGTCGAATTTGAAGACGGTGAAAGAATACTGAAAAATATAAATCTCGATATAAAAGACAAAGAGTTTGTTACATTCTTAGGTCCGTCGGGTTGCGGAAAAACTACTACACTCCGCATTATAGGCGGATTCCTTGAACAGACAAGCGGTGACGTCTTTTTTGAGGGAAAATGTATAAACGGTCTGCCACCTCATAAAAGAAACGTCAATACAGTATTTCAGCGATATGCTTTATTTCCGCACCTGAATGTATACGAAAATATAGCTTTCGGATTACGTGTGAAAAAAGTTCCGGAAAAGGAAATACTTAAACGTGTCGGCGAAATGCTTGAAATGGTAAATCTTATGGGTTTTGAAAAACGTTCAGTAAACAGACTTTCCGGCGGTCAGCAACAGCGTGTGGCTATTGCCCGTGCATTAGTCAATCATCCGAAAGTCCTGCTCCTTGATGAGCCTTTAGGGGCTTTAGACCTCAAACTTCGTAAGGAAATGCAGATTGAATTAAGAAAAATTCAACAGGAACTTGAACTGACTTTCGTATACGTCACACATGACCAGGAAGAAGCCCTTACTATGAGCGACAGTATAGTTGTAATGAATAACGGCTACATACAGCAGATAGGCTCACCGACAGACATCTATAATGAACCGGTAAACGCTTTTGTAGCGGATTTCATAGGCGAAAGCAATATAATCAACGGTTCTATGCCTGAAGACTGTGTCGTTGAGTTTGCCGGAAAACGTTTCCGTTGTGTAGACAAGGGCTTCTCACCCGACGAAACTGTTGACGTTGTTATACGTCCGGAAGATGTAAAGATTATTCCGGCAGAAAAGGCACATCTTACAGGTAAAGTTGAATCAGTAGTTTTCAAGGGCGTACACTATGAAATGTCCGTCGACAGCGTTGACAATAACTGGATTATCCATTCAACCAAAGCGTGTCCGGTAGGGTCTATAATCGGCATGACTTTTGACCCTGACGACATTCATATTATGAAGAAATCGGAGGTGGATTAATCATGAAACTTAAATATTTTTCCGCTCCGTACCTCGTATGGATGGTGGTATTCATTGTAGTACCTCTTCTTATGATAGTATATTTTGCATTCACTACAGACGACGGCACTTTTACCATAAAATACATATCGGACGTCGGACAGTACGCCAATATATTTGTACGTTCAATATGGCTGTCACTTATTGCAACCGCCGTATGTCTCGTGATTGCCTATCCGGTAGCTTTTATGCTTTCACGTATGGACAAGCATAAACAAGGTAC
>JAAVHK010000035.1 GCA_014799765.1 Ruminococcus sp. | reverse complement strand
TGATTTCATAGCGGATAATTATTCAGCTTCTTCAGCGTCTTCAACGTCACGGATAGAAATGCTTACTCTCTTTCTGTCTTCTTCGATATTTGTAATCTTTACGGTTACTTCGTCGCCGACTGAAAGAACGTCTTTAACGTTTTCAACTTTTCTGTTGGCGATTCTGGAAATGTGTATGAGACCGTCAACACCGTCGATAATCTGTGCGAAAGCTCCGTAAGCTGTTATGGAAACAACAGTAACATTCACAACGTCGCCGACTTTGTAGTTATTCATGAAGATTTCCCAAGGGTTTTCTTCAGATTTTCTGTGACCGAGTGAAATTCTGCCGGATTCTTTGTCAAGGTCTTTGATGTATACTTCGAGAGTATCGCCGACACTTATAACTTCGCTGGGGTGTCTGAGTCTTCTCCATGAAAGTTCGGAAATATGTACCATTCCGTCAATACCGCCGAGGTCAACGAATGCACCAAAGTTTGTAATTGACTTTACAGTACCTGTGAAAGTGTCGCCAATGCTTGTATTTTCCCAGAATTTAGCTTTAGCTTCTTCTTTTTCGGCGTTCTGTACAGCCCTTACAGAGCCGACAGCTCTTTTTCTGCCCTCAGTAACTTCAATAATCATGAACTTTACTTTTTTGCCCTTGAGACTTTCGAGTTCTTCGCCTTTTGCAAGACCTGCCTGAGATGCCGGAATAAATACTCTCACGCCGTAAATGTTAAGAGTAACGCCCCTGTTCACGATGTGCTGTACAACACCTTCAAGAACAGTGCCTTCTTCCTTAGCCTTGACAATTTTTTCATAACCTGCCTGTTCGTCGACTTTCTTCTTTGAAAGGAAAGCAACGCCCTCACCGTCTTTTACCTGACCTACAATAAGGTCAATTTCGTCTCCGATACTTACAATATCAGACGGTTTTTTTGTCAGGTCGTCTGTAAGGTCTTCAAGTGTGACATATCCGGTGTGTTTAGTACCGAGGTCAACTACAACTTCTGTATTGTTTACAGCAACTACTGTAGCCTTTACTTTATCTCCTGTACGAATTTTTTTGAATGATTTGTCAAGTAACTCCTGAAAGTTTTCCTCTTCCTGAATAGTTTCCTTTTCGATTTCTGCCATTTTGGTTAGTACCTCCTTAATTATATAAGCCGGAGTAGAAGCTCCGGCAGTAATGCCGATATTTTCAGCAACGGGAATGTCAAGGGATTCAAGTTCCGCTGAATTTTCTATATGATAAGTTTTACAATACTTACTGCATACATCATATAGCTTGACAGTATTTGAGCTGTGTTTGCCACCGACTACAATCATAATATCGGACTTCATAGCAAGTTTACAGGCATCTGACTGCCGTACATCCGTAGCGTTACAGATTGTATCAGATATAACAACAGGTATATCCGGCGGAATTTCCTTTAAACAATTTTCCCATACTAATATATTATACGTCGTTTGAGCGATAAAAGCAATAGTTTTTTTAAAATTTTCGTCCAGATTTTCAAAAAAGTGTTTTAGTTCAAAATTATCCTTAAAAACGAAATAATTTTGTTCACAATGACCAACAATTCCTTGCACTTCGGGGTGTGTTGAATCACCTGCAATGAGAATAAAACAACCCTCTTTGGTTTTTTCCTCAACAATTCTGTGAATCTTTGAAACAAACGGACACGTAGCATCAAGAAGCCTGTTACCTTTTTTTTCAATCTGTTCATAGATATTTCTGCCTACACCGTGTGAACGTATAACAACAGTTTCGTCGGGGTTGAGTTCGTCAACAGAATTGACAATCCTTACACCCTTTGCGGACATATCGTTCACAACGTCCTTGTTGTGTATGATAGCCCCGAAAGTTGCAACCTTAGCACCCTTGTCTAATTCATTATACACCATTTTCACAGCCCTGTCAACCCCGAAACAGAAACCGGCAGAATCTGCTACTGTAATTTTAGTCATTTTTTTCCTCCGGCTCACCCTCAACGAGAAGTTTTATATCATTCATGTAACGGTTTTTTAATCTGACTACCTGACGAGGATTAGGAGTTTCGCATATTTCACAGTAATCAGCCGGATTTATAGGCTTACCGTATTTTACAACAACTCTTGTACGGAACTTGAGTTTTTCACCGAAGACTATTCCTACCGGCACTATAGGTTTTCCGGAACGTGCAGAAATAAGACCTGCTCCGGAATGACCTTTATGTACCTTACCGTCTTTGGAGCGTGTACCCTCAGGAAAAATCATCAGACTTTTATTATTATTCAGTGCCTCAACTGCCGTATCAATAACAGCCGTATCACCCTTGCCACGTGCTACCGGAAAAGCTCCGGCACTACGTATCAACGCACCGAAAAATTTATTTCTGAATAATTCTTCTTTCGCCATGAAAGCGTGTTTACCACGTAATGCACAACCTATGAAAGGCGGGTCAGCGTTACTCCGGTGATTAGAGGCAAATATTACTGTTGTATCTTTAGGGATATTTTCCCTGCCCTCGAAATGCAGATTGAAAGCTATACTCATTACAACCCTTACAACAAATTTTTCTACAGCGTAAAGCATAATATCACCTGCCTGTCTTCTGATTTATTATTCTGATTATAGTATCAACCACTTCACGAAGTGTAAGGTCAGTACTGTCGACAAGTATGGCATCATCTGCCTGTTTCAAAGGTGCTACAGGGCGATTCATGTCATTGTGGTCACGTTCTGTAATGTCGCTTAAAATTTCCTCGTAACACGGACAGTCAGGTTTTTCCGACAGTTCCTTATATCGACGTTCTGCACGTTCTTCGGGAGTAGCAGTAAGGAATATTTTGACATCTGCTTCCGGAAGTACAACCGTTCCTATGTCTCTGCCGTCCATTATGACGTTATTTTCACGGGCTATTTTCTGTTGGGTTCCGAAAAGATATTCACGTACCGCCGGTATAGCGGATGTTCTTGAGGCTTCCATGGAAATTTCAGGTGTTCTTATAAGTCCGGAAACGTCCCTGTCACCTAAGAAGACTTTCTGTACACCGTCGACAAATTTAAGTGAAACATCTGCATTTTTAATTTCTGTCGGGATATTCTCATCAGAAATATTGTTCTCCGTGATAAAAAGTGCGATAGTACGGTATAATGCACCGGTATCGACGTATATATAACCCAGTTCAGCAGATACCGCTTTGGCTACGGTACTTTTACCTGCTCCGGCTGGTCCGTCTATTGCAATATTAATACTCATAATAAAAAACTCCTTTACATATTTAGTACGGCTGAATACGCCGTTGAAAAAGCAATCTGTAAATTGAATCCGCCTGTATAGGCGTCAACGTCTATTACCTCACCGGCAAAGAAAAGCCCCTTGATTATTTTAGATTCCATAGTTTTAGGGTTTATTTCCCTGACGGAAATTCCACCGCTTGTTATGATAGCTTCTTCTACCGGTCTGAAATCCGATATTCTCACCGGAAAGGCTTTCAGTAATTCGCCGAATTTATGACGCTGTTCTCTTGTAATGCTGTTTACTTTCTGTTCCGGACTTATTCCGGAAAGTCTGACCATTACAGGAATCATTTTCGCCGGAAGAAGTTTCCGTATACCGTTTATGAAGTCACGGTTTAAGTTTTCGGAAAAATCACGTTGTATTCTGTTGTCAAGCTGTTCCGGTGTAAGAGCCGGTTTCAAATCTATGAGAATTTTATATCTTCCGGACTGCATTTCACGTATATGAGAACTCGCACTGAGTACAAGAGGTCCTGAAACTCCGAAGTGTGTGAAAAGCATTTCACCGGATTCAGAATATATAATCCTGTCACGGTCATAAAGATTCAGTGTGACGTTTTTCAGTGAAAGACCCATCATATCAGCACAGTACTTATCCGGAGATACAAGTGGTACAAGACTGGGTTTTATTTCGGTTATGGTATGCCCGACAGATTCCGCAAGCCTGTAACCGTCACCGTCAGAACCGGTTTTCTGATAGGATTTTCCGCCACACGCTATCAGAACGGATTCGGCGTAATAAGTTTCGTTACCGGCTTTAACTCCCTTACAGATATTATTTTCCGTAATAAGTTCCGTTACTCGTTTTCTGATAACTTTCACACCGGATTTTTTCATTTCACGTACAAGAGCGTCGGCTATATCGTTGGCATTATCGCTTACCGGAAAAACTCTGTTACCACGTTCAGTTTTGAGAGGTACGCCGATTTCCTCAAAGAAGTTCATTGTATCGTAAGCATCGAAAGCGGAAAATGCACTGTACATAAACCGATTATTTACCGGAATATTTTTCAGATGTTCCTGAATGTCTGAATTATTTGTCAGATTACATCTTCCCTTGCCGGTAATGCGTAATTTACGTCCTAATTTTTCGTTAGGTTCAAAAAGAAGTACGCTTTTCCCGAAGCGTGTAGCCTGTACTGCTCCGAAACAGCCAGAAGCTCCGCCACCTACTATAATTATATCAGTCATTTTTTCATCAACCTTTTCATTAATTCACGCATATATAGACGTCGCTGTTCGGTTGCCGGAATGTCAACGAACCATTCGCCGTTATTTTCCGTAACTACATCACCTTCACGGACGTTTTCCGGCAGTCGTGAGCGTTCTATTTCAATCAGTCCGCTGTCAGTTTCGAGGACAGCTTTATTATTTTCAAAACGGTCAATAACGTTCATAAAATATTACCTTTCTGTCTTTACGTCAAGATTTTTGCCGTCGGAAGTAAATACGACAGTACCTGAAATATCTGTGCGGTAAATCTTATCGGTAAATTTACTCAGATTTTCAATAGTTATATCACAGGGATGTCCGTATGAGTTCCCGACACCACATGAAATAACTGCATAATCCGGCTTTATGACGTTCAGGAAGTCTTCAGAAGATGATGTATCACTGCCATGATGTCCGACTTTATAAACGTCTATATCCTGAAGTTTTCCGCTTTGAATCATTTCATTTTCGGCAAGTTTTTCGGCATCACCGCTGAATATGAAACTATTGTCTCCGTGATTCATTATGAAAGTAACTGAATAATTATTCACGTTACTGTAATCCTCACTGCACGGAGCTATTATTTCAAGTTCAGCATCACCGAGACTTATTTTCCTACCTATTTCAGCTTCCGTCAGTGACAGGTTCTTCACGGAGCAGGCATTAAGAAATTTTTCAAAATACTTAGTTGTAGGAGTGTCGCTTTCGTCTATATGCGGAATAATCATCTCGCCTATATTGAAGTGTTCCACAATCTTACTCATACCGCCCATATGGTCAGAATGCGGGTGAGTTCCTACAACGTAATCAATATCNGTAATNCCCATACCGTCGAGANAGGAAATTACTTTTTCACAGTCACCGGATTCGCCACAATCAATAAGCATATCGGTATCACCGGATTTTATGTAGATACTATCACCCTGNCCGACGTCTATATAATGTACCGTCAGTTCGTCGAGATTTCCGGAAAGTCCGCCTGTTGTGAAGTTCCATACAAGAAATCCTACCAACATTAACAGTATAACCGGTATCGCTTTTATTAAAGTTTTCCTTTTCTGTTTCGGTGACTGCTGGTCATATTCCTGTTTTGTTTTCCGTGCGTAATCCGTGAGATTTTTTTTCTGTTCGTCCGTGAGTCCGAATTTGTTTTTTTCTGNCAANTTTTTTCACCNGACTTTCTGTTATCATTTTTACCACCGTCAACGAGACATTCCGGCGAATTTCCTATTAAATCGTATCTTCCGGCTTTCCGGAGTGCCTTTAAAACAATTTCCTTATTCTGTGGGCGGAAGTATTGTAACAAAGCTCTTTGTTGTGCCTTTTCCTCCGGAGTTTTCGGGACATATACNNTTTCCATNGTGTANGGGTCAAGTNCNGTATAGAACATACACGTNGAAATCGTCCCAGGGGTAGGGTANAAGTCCTGTACCTGCTCCGGACGNATNNTGTTTTCTTTCAGAAATACCGCCAGTTCTATAGCCTCATCCAAAGTACTCCCAGGGTGTGAGGACATAAGATAAGGNACTAAATACTGTTCCTTGCCGATNCCTTTTGTTATTTCGTAAAATTTTTTCTGAAATGCCTTGTACGCTTCAATATGTGGCTTACCCATTTTATCGAGNACCACCGCCGAACAGTGTTCCGGTGCAACCTTTAATTGTCCGCTTACGTGATATTTTATCAGCTCCCGAATAAATTCACTGTTCTTGTCTTCCATGAGATAATCATATCTTATTCCGGAACGTATGAACACACGTTTTATTCCCTTTATTTTACGTATTTTCCGTAAGATTTCAAGATATTCAGTATGGTCTGCTTTCAGTGCCGGACACGGTACAGGAGCAAGACATTTTTTACCCATACAAAGTCCTTTACTGATTTGCTTTTCACAAGACGTACTCCGGAAATTTGCAGTAGGTCCGCCGACGTCGTGTATATATCCCTTGAAATCCGGCATTTTCGTAATTCTTTCGGCTTCTTCGAGTATGGATTTTTCGCTTCTGCACGTGACACGCCGTCCCTGATGCAGTGCGATTGAACAGAAATTACAGTACCCGAAACATCCTCTATTATGTGTGATAGAAAATCTTACCTCTTCTATACCAGGTACGCCACCCAGTGCTTCGTATGACGGGTGATAAGTCCTTGTATACGGTAACGAGTAAATATAATCAAGTTCTTCAGTGGTAAGACTGTATGCCGGCGGATTCTGTACCAACATCATATTACCGTGTCGCTGAATGACTGTTTTTCCGTATACTTCGTCCTGCCAGTCGTATTGAATTTTAGTAGCTTTTGCGTACTCTCTTTTGTTATCCCTGACCTGCTCAAACGCCGGACATTGTGCCGAACCTATCGGAGTATTTACCGGTTCTGTAAGATAACAAGTACCTCGTATATCGTGTATGTTTTTTATATCCTCACCGGCGGAAAGTCTTTTACAAAGTTCCTGTATCTGATGTTCACCCATACCGTACATGAGTAAATCCGCACCGCTGTCGACAAGTACAGACGGACGTACAGTATCGTCCCAGTAGTCGTAATGTGCAAAACGTCTGAGCGAGGCTTCAAGACCGCCTATGGCTATCGGAATATTACCGAAATATTCTCTTATTTTCCGACAGTACACTATTACCGCTCTGTCCGGACGTTTTCCGGCAACTCCTCCGGCGGTGTATGCGTCGTCGGAACGTTTTCTTTTTGCAGACGTATAATGTGCCACCATTGAATCTATATTTCCGGACGTCACAAGAAAAGCATACTTAGGTCTGCCGAATTTTCTGAAATCCCTGTCTGTGTGCCAGTCGGGTTGCGAGATAATCCCGACTGTATAGCCCATAGCTTCAATAAGTCTTGTAATTATAGCCACTCCGAAGCTGGGGTGGTCAACGTATGCGTCGCCCGTTATGTAAATAAAATCAAACTGAGTTATTCTCTGCTCGTCCATTTCTTTTTTAGTTATCGGAAGAAATTTATCATACATAAAAAATCACCATTCAATCCATATCACAACTTAAAGTAATGTGCGAAAAATCAAGGTTTTTCAAGTCTTTTTGTTTCATTATCCAGTAGGCATACCATATACATCCCCAAAAAATACTGTGGCAGTCAAACCGAAACAAATTCACTTCATAGTCTTCAATCCAAGGATTATTTACGCCATACAGAAAGCCGAAAAGTTTATCAGATTCAAAATTTTCATTGTCATAATCATCACAATCATATTCCTTTTGTTCACTGAAATCAACAGCACACTCCGGAAAACATTCCTCTGTAATATTATTTTCAAAGTATTTGCTATAATACGGACATGGTGGTTGTGTACGCCTTAGTGTTGACATATCACCGTCCCAGCAGATTACTTTCTGAATATCTTTCTTTTCGGGTTCGTCACAATGAATTTCCACATATTCATCGCTTTCAAATGTCATAATTTCACCGCTCCAGAATATGTAAAGCAAATCTTTTTTCGGCAGAAAATTTTCAACGTCAGCACCTGTTTCAGCAAGTTCATATAAGTTAATCTGTGCCACCAACTGCATAGCGGATTTTTTATATCTGTCAACTTTACCGTTATAGCCGAAATTTTCAGTATGTGCCGACATTACAGGATATTCAATTTCAGGTGGTAAGTCGGGAAATCCACCCGTTTTGCTTGCACCTATGGGAATGTTCTTCCCCACATTTTCTTTATCGCATAGAATTACAGCATTTCTGTAATTTTTATCTTCCATTAATTTCCCTCCTGTCGTCTTGATTTTCTTTTTTCGTAATCTTCTTCCGAAATCAGCACTTTCCGAGATTTAGCACCGTCTTTAGCACTGACAATACCTGTTTCTTCGAGTTTATCCATTATTCTTTTTGCCCTTGCATAACCTAACTTCAAAGTCCGCTGAATCGTAGATGTTGAAATCTGTCCGTTTTGCAAGGCAATTTCAACAGCTTTTTCTATTAAATCTTCGTCAGTAAGCAATGTATTGTTATCTTCGTTACTGTTTCCGGATAAATTTTTATTCTGTGGTACAAAATTCTCTACAGCCTGAATAATATCGTCGTCGTATCTGCTGTCGGTCTGAGATTTGATAAACTCAACAGTATTACTTACATCTTCCGGCGACGAAAAACAACCCTGCACTCTTAACGGTTTGTTCGTACCTATGGGCATATATAACATATCGCCGTTACCAAGAAGTTTTTCCGCACCAGACATATCTATAATAGTACGTGAATCAACCTGTGACATTACTGAAAGTGCTATCCTGCTCGGAATATTTGCTTTTATAAGTCCGGTTATGACATCCGTTGTAGGTCTCTGGGTAGCGATTACAAGATGTATTCCGGAAGCTCTTCCCATCTGTGCAAGCCGACATATATAATCTTCTACTTCCTTACCTGCAACAAGCATCATGTCTGCCAGTTCGTCGATAAATACGACAATCTGCGGAATTTCTGTAATATTTTCGTTCTGACCGGCATATGAATTATATGATTTTATGTCATTTGTACCGGCTTCGGCGAAAAGTTTATAACGTCTCATCATCTCGCCGACTGCCCAGTTAAGAACACCGGCAGATTTCTTACAGTCCGTGACTATCGGTATAAGAAGATGCGGTACACCCTCGAATACACTGAATTCAACAATTTTAGGGTCAATAAGAATCATACGGACTTCTTCGGGAGTGGCATTATATAAGATACTCATTATTATGGAACGTGTACAGACTGATTTTCCCGAACCGGTTGTACCGGCTATGATTAAGTGTGGCATTTTAGCAATATCGCCGAGAATAATATTACCGGCTATATCCTTACCAACTGCAAAGGTCAGTTTACTTCCGGAATTTGCGAACTCCGGTGACGAAAGTATTTCACGTATAGTAACGGTATCTTTTATTTCATTCGGGACTTCTATTCCTACTACTGATTTCCTCGGGACAGGGGCTTCTATCCGTAATCCCTGTACCGCAAGATTAAGGGCTATATCGTCTTCGAGATTCTTTATTTTCCTGACCTGTACACCCACACCTGGCTGAATTTCGTAACGTGTTATGGCAGGACCTCTTAATTTATCCTTTACTGTGGCTTCAACCTTGAAACTTTTCAGGGTATTGACTATTATTTCCGCTCTGGAATCCATTTCAGCAGTTATTTCCGGACTGTCCGTTTTATTTTCCGGAAGTGCAAGAAGTTCAGTTGAGGGAAGTTCGTATATTATTTCCGGTTCAGAAACTTCTTCTGTAACTTCTTCCGGAATTTCTTCAACTGTTTCTTCGGGACTTTCAGTATCATCTTCCGGCGGAGCAGGTACATCTTCAGGTTCAGGGAAAATATTTTCCGATTGTTCAGGTTCTTCAATAAGTTCGTCGGATTCAAGCGGAATATCAATAACAAGTTCTTCTTCGGGTTCGGGATTACTGCTTACCGGTACGGATATTTCAAAAAATTCACGGTCAACAGGCGTTTCCGGACGGTCATTTATTATATTTATGGCTTCCATATCAGCGTTAAATGATTCTTTTTCTATATCGTCGTCGATGTCATCTTCGTTGAAGATTTCATTTAATGCCCCACCCATAAGCATACTGTAAAGTACCGGTACTAATTTCCCGATACTCCTGAAAGGTTTGGATATTAATTCTATAAATTCCATCAGACTTTTATGTGTGAAGAACATTCCGGCAATGAAGAAAAGTATCACTATTATTATACGTGAACCTGTCTTCCCGAAAAAACTTATAAGCGGTCCGGATACTATATAACTTACTACTCCTCCGCCACCGAGTTCAACGCCCTCTTTGTAAAGATTGTTTATGTGTTCCTCGAAACTTTCCCCTATAAGTTCGCCTGATGCAAAAATCTGTACCGCACCGCAGAACAGAAAAACTATAACTATTCCCCATATAGTGCGGTCAAAAACATATTTACTGTCCTTACCCTTACCAAGCTGTATGGAAGTATAGATAAGTAAAACCGGTACTCCTATCACCACAAATCCGAACATTCCCAGTAAAAAATTATGTACTTTCAACCAGCCGTCACTACCTTTTACGAAAGTCATTAAAAATGACAGTACACCCAGTGCGAAAAGCACTACTGACCAGAAATAATTCTTGTCCTTTATAGGTGGCAGAAATTTAAGTAACGTATTTTCAGAATTGTTTGTTTTATCTTCTTTTTTTTCGTCTGCCATTTCAGACCTCCTTACAGGGATTTTTATGGGCGAACACCGTCCGCCCCTATGTTTACTATTATTCAGGTATATCTTTTTTCAGATTTTTCAATAAGTCCGTAAAGACATTCCATAGCGTCACTCAGTCCGCCGAGTTCGTCAATCAGACCTATTTCAACAGCTTTTCTGCCCTCAAGAACGCTTCCGACATCAAGGACTAATTCTTCTGTATTCAGCATAAGCCGACGGAAATCTTCTTCACTTATACGACTGTTTCCGGTGACAAAATTAATAATTCTGTCCTGCATCTTGTCAAAATATGATAAAGTCTGCGGTACGCCTAAAACAGTACCATTCATGCGTACAGGGTGAATAGTCATAGATGCCGACGGTACTATAAATGAATGTTTTGCACTTACCGCAAGCGGTACGCCTATTGAATGTCCACCGCCTACTACAAGCGATACGGTAGGGGTTTTCATACCGGCTATGAGTTCAGCAATCGCAAGACCGGCTTCGACATCACCGCCCACTGTGTTCAGTATTATAAGAAGTCCTTCAACACTTCTGTCCTGTTCTATCGCTACAAGTGCCGGTATTATGTGTTCGTATTTGGTAGTCTTGTTCTGTTCCGCAAGGACATAATGTCCCTCAATCTGTCCGATTACCGTCAGACAGTGTATAAGGTGTTTTGCGTTCTGCGAAACACTCTGACCGCTTTCGACAGCAAGTTTTGCCTCATCAATTTTTTCCTCGACATCTGATTTTTTATCATCATTTTCCATAAGTATAACCTCCGTTTGAAAATACTCATATTTTATTATGATTACTTCTTCCGGAGAATATACATTTCAAGAATAAAATAATCCGCCTCTAAAGTCAATACAAACAATCACAAAAATTTTCCGGAAAGTTTATTTTTCCTGTACTTTCGGTAATTATAAACAGATAGTATACACAACCTTTGTACAAATTATGAATTTTCATTCAATAATCACTGAATGTTAATAATTTGGTAACAATTTCTTCTGTAAATCATGCTATAATTATTTCATGACAAAATCTGTGAACATATATAATATTTTTAAGAGAGGATTGATTTTTTTATGAAGAAGAATGTGTCAAGACGTTTCAGGGCTACAGCAATGAGCCTTGTTATGGCTGTATCGTGTATTCCGGCAATGACTGCTGTTTCTGCCGGAGCTGTAAATGTTGCTTCACCTGTTATAAGCACCGTAAACAAAAAAGCTGATGCTGAAATTGAAGACCTCGGCAAAAGCGTAGGCGTAGGCGATAAATATATCGGCTACATGGCTGACTTGGCTAAAAGCGGTCTCAAGACTGTAAATATAACTTTTACTCCTGATTTTACCGGTAATTTTTCATGCGGTTTCGGTATCGGCGTTAAGGATTCACCATACTGGCTTGAATACGATGCCGAAAAGGGCTTTATAGATTCAAAGGGTGGTACTGTTGATGTTACCGCTACACAGGTAGCCTGTAAAAAGGGCGAACCTGTAACTGTAGGTTTTGACCTCTCAAAACTTGACCTCAAAGACGATTCCAATGACAGCGAATACCCTGGAAAATTTGAGTTCAGAAACTACTATGCGGGCGAAAAAGACGGTTCTATTACTATAGATAAGGTAGTTGCCAATGAACCTGTAGTTACTCCGGAAAAACCTGACGTTACTGACCCTGATAACCCCGATAAGCCTAATACTTCCGGAAAACCTGTTGACAACGTACCGAACAACAACAAACATACAAACGGTAACAACTGGTCATTCAAGGATAACGGCGACGGTACTGCTACTATAAGTTCAACTGTTGCAAGACAGGTTGAATTTGAAGAACCTATCGTACTTACACAAGGTTACGACGAAGACACTTACGCCAGTTCCGAAGAGGGTTACAAGGACGGTGACCCTATTAACAGCCATAAATTCAAGTATTCTGATTTCGGTCTCACTGATATGGATGGCGTTACTATTGAATCCCTTACAGCTATAATCGAAACTGAAGAAGGTGCTGACACATTCATGTACGGCGGTGGTCTGAATGTCCAGAAAGGTTCACCGGCTGATACGGAATTTGCTAAGGGTGAAGCCGGTATCGAAGGTAAAGAAGGTGCTGGTTACTGGTACAATGACTGCGGTGAAGAACAGGTACAGGAATTTATTGACGCCGGTGTAAAATTTGAAATAACTCCTTCCGGTGGTGCTACCATGACAGATGCAGGCACTTATATTAAGGCTTACTGGGAAGTACCGGCAGAAGTACAGCCATATACGAATACTAAGATTGACGACGAAATTTCTTTCCAGTACTGGTACGGCACTAAGGCTGAACAACCTGAAGACGCTACAGAACCTGAACTCCTTGAATCTGTAAATCTTACCGGTGCGGTACTTACTTATACGAAAACTATTACTGTACCTTATACCGGTTCAGTAAGTCAGAAAGTAGGCGAGATGCTCGAACACGCTGACGAAGATAAAAACGCACTCCACGTAAAATACGAAGACCTCGGCATTGACGAGACTATGAACGTTTACGCAATACGTTTTGACGTTTACGCAAAATCTGATGTTGATAAGCTCGTATACAATACCGGAACAAGCGTAACAAAAGATGCTAACACTGAACAGGAATACTGGTATCAGGAAAAAGGCGATTACTGCGTACTTGATGCCGGTCAGAAAGCGGAGATTATGTGGATAGTTCCTACCGCAATATCTAAATACGTTGACCCCACCGGTGAACTTTATTTCGGTTACTATTACGGCGAAGCTGACGCTATATCAATAGATAATATCGAAGTTTACTATGACGTACAGACTACTACAACTACCACCACTACTACAACCACTACAACTACAAGCACTACTACCTCAACAACAACCACTACTACCGCAACTACAACCGAAACTACTACTACAACCACTACTACACAACCTACTACCCTTGGTGTTACACTCTGGGGTGATGCTGACTGCAATGGCGAAGTAGCTCTTGCTGATGCTGTTCTTATCATGCAGTCCATAAGTAATCCTGACGAATATAAGATTTCTGAACAGGGTAAACTTAATGCAGACGTAGTCGACAATGGTGAAAGCGGTATAACACCTGGTGACGCTCTTGCTATTCAGTGTGTTGGTATCAAACTCATTAATCAGAGTGACCTTCCTGTTAAAAGCGACGTTTTAAACAACTTAGGTTGATTATAAAAACTTAATAATATAAAAGAGGATACTTCGGTGTCCTCTTTTTGCGTTTCGTATGTGAATTTTTATTTATACGGAAATATTAAAAGCTCTCTCACATTTTAACAAAATATATCATATAATAAAGTGTATCACAAATTCCTCTGTAGGTGCAGACTATTC
>JAAVHK010000034.1 GCA_014799765.1 Ruminococcus sp. | reverse complement strand
TAAAAAAATTCCCTGAAAGTATAAAAATCTTTCGGGGAAATCTTTTTATTATAATTCTTGATTATGAATTAATAGATTGTATTGTCTGTCAATGCGTTCCTTGGCTTTTTGTCGGCAATCCGGCGGAGATACTATTTCCAGCATAGCACCGTAACTTAAAAGTCTTATTAATAATTCCGTTTCGTCCTGTCTGTCGTACCACAGTTGCACCATACATACACCTGTTTCCGAATCATATTCAGTACGTTTTTCATAGGGTGCGAACTCCATAAAAAAGCGTTCTGTAGTATTTCTGCCGGTTGAAACACGGACAGTAACCGGTTCATTACATTTATGTTCCATGAAATATCTTTCGGCAGAGATATTTTCGGTAAATATCATACCGGTATTTTTTATATCCGTAATTCTGCCGATATTTATAATGCTTGTACGGTATTTTTGTACAGAGAATGCAAGTATACGGAATCTGTTATTTTTCGGGGAATACTGTATTTTCAGAGGAACATACAGACCTCTTAAATTTTTATTGTTTCTGCTGATAAAATTTATTTCAGTTACTTCATGTTTTTTCACGGCAGAAACAATTTTCCGGAAATTTTTCTGATAATTCCGGTCAGAGAAGTCATCGCCGTCGCTGAAACGGTCAGTATATCTGAAATGCTTTTCCCTGTAAAGTGGCTTGACATTTCCGAGACGTTTTTTCAGGGAATCTATAGTATTTTTTTCAAGAAAGAGAAGAATTTCCGGACTTTCAAGTTTTGACATAAGCCAGCGTTTCTGTATGCCGGTCAGGATTGAAACAGGTTTGTTTTTTATTACGGGTATATAGTTATCGTACTGATTTTTCTGAAGCAGACCCCATAAATCATCAGGGATATGGGCATTAGTTTCGCTGAACCCCAGTTCTGAAATAATTTTGTTTTTGCCGTCTCTTGTGATTTCCGGAAATTTAAGAATTTCAGAGGCAATCCGGAAATAATTGCTGTAAATTTCATGAAATATTTTCATAATTCTCCGTCCTTGTATATGACATTTTTAAGCTGAAGTATATCATTACAGAAACGTTCAGTTACATCTGCGTTACTGCTTTTTAAGGATATTATCCTGCCGGTAAATGTTCTTATCCATGGTATGATTTCATTGGAATCGAGAGTTTTTATAGTCATCCGGAAATGATTGTTTCCGGTTTTTTCAAGAATACCGTTTCTTTTTTCACGTTCAAGACGTTCAATAACATATTTTTCGTTGATTTCGTCAATAAAGAAATCAATCGTTACGGTTTCGGTTTTGAGATAATTTTTCCACGAACCGAATGAAGCATTGAAACAATATTTACAGCAGTTCATGTACTGACTGTATATATCATCATAGAAATCACATATATTACCGGTTATAATTTTTTCGGTGAAGTCAAGCCTGAGTGAAGTGAAACGTTTGTCAACGTACATAGCAAGATAACGCCTTCCTGTTTCGAGTGATGATATAATCTGTAACGGAATTATATTGTTTATAGTTTTATCTTTATTACGGAAATTCACGACGGATATATATTTTTTGTTTTCTATAGCGTCAATGATTTCAGATATAATAATATCTTCAAGAGTATGTACAATATAATTATGTTTGGTCACGAAAATATCATTTTTAATGCCTGCTGATTTAAGTATGCTGTTTCCTATAACTCCGAATTTCTGAGTTTCTGAAAAAAACTTGACGGCATCAGCGAGACCCTCATATTTTTCTGTAAAATCGCCGACAATATCGGGTGAAAGACGGAAATATGA
Source organism: Ruminococcus sp. (assembly GCA_014799765.1). Taxonomy (GTDB): domain Bacteria; phylum Bacillota; class Clostridia; order Oscillospirales; family Ruminococcaceae; genus Ruminococcus. The sequence continues at coordinate 8,887 of JAAVHK010000034.1, read as the reverse complement.
AGTTTTTTTAACTTTTCTGGTTAATATTATACCCTCTTCCACGTATTCAAGGAGTTTTTTTCTTACAGTCTGCATTTCAAAGAGTTCATTATATAAACTGTCGATTTTGTCCACAATTTCTTTCAGGGACATGAAATTCCCGTCGCTGAGGGTATCAATAATAAAGAAGTGTAATTTTATATCGTTAGGAGTAAAGCTCTTTGAGTAGTAAGCATTGTAAAGCGGATTTTCGGAAATACAACCGCTGTCAAGGGAAATAGCTACTTTTTTTCTGTGCTGTGAATTATCGTATTTCATGTAATCGCCTAACCAGCTTTCTATACGGCGTTTTTCGTCGTCGTAAGTCCGTTTACTTTTTCTTTCAAAGTCGCCTCTCACTTTAAAGCCATAAATAAAGAAATCACGTATATAATGTCTTGTTTTATCAAAGTTCTTGACCAGTTCCGAAAAACCACCCATAAAGACATTCACTTCCTTTCATATATAATGATAGCATAAAAATAATATTTTTGCAAGCCTGTCGGGAAATAAGTTCGCAGATTTTTTTATATGATTTTTTCTGAAATGCGTGTTATACTTGTAACATACAAAGGGAACGGCTCAGACAGCATTACATTCTGATGTTTTTTTATAAGGTGATGACTGTATATAGTTTCGCAACAGCGACAGCAGTCGTGTCATTTCATGACCACCGGAAAGTCAATGACTTTTTACGTGCCGTGAAATCTGTAATGGCATACGTAAAGGGGTTAATACGTATGCCTGCTCCTTATCAAAGATTCTGACAGCAATATATTTTACTGCTAACTATAAGTAAAGATGAATCTTGTAAGGCTTTTGTCCCCAAAAGACACTTACAGCAATTTTTTACATATTTTATGGAAATTTTGATGTGTCTTGTAAACTTAATCTCTGAAAATATTAACGATTCTTACAGCAATAATTTCTTTGAGGTCGCGTGGCACTTGTGCAGAAATGTATTCAAGTACGCATAAGAAAAAACAGAATCGTGTAAAATTTAATGGTTCTTACAGCAAAAAAATGCATCAGACGCCGGCAAGCCGGAAAACAGAAATGTTTTCTGACACCGAAACAGAACCATGTCAAGACAAAAGCTGAAAGGTTCGTACAGCAATATTTTCGCTTATCTGCCAAATAAGATTGAAATGAACCTTGTAAGGCTTTTGTACCCGAAAGACACTTACAGCAGTTCTTACATATTTTATGGGAAAATATCTGATGTGTCTTGTTAAAACAAAGACTTATGCAAAGTCGTGTACAGAAAAGAGGTATTTTATGCTTGATTATCTGAAAAAAGAAAGTTCCGTCACATATACCGAAAATGGTGCTTTAGCATATTCCACAACAGGAAATGAATGTCTTGACTTGTTTTTCAGAGCAGGTGCTATGCGTTTCGCTGACGAAAAAGAAATTGCAGACGTTGTAATCCGTGCATATGCCGAAAATCCTGAAAAAACCATGAAGATTATTTTTTTTGTCCGTGATATAAGGGGTGGTCTCGGTGAAAGACGTTTTTTCAGAACAGCCATAAAAACTCTTCTCGGATTCGCACCTGAAGCGGTAGAAAGAAATATACCGTATTTTGCAGAATACGGACGTTACGACGACTTACTGACAGTTATCGGCAGTCCGTGCGAAAGTATAGCAGTAAATGAAATAAAAAAACAGCTTGATTCCGATATTCAGGCAATGAACGCTGATAAAAACGTTTCACTTCTTGCGAAGTGGTTGCCGTCCGTCAATACGTCGTCGGAAGAAACAAGGAAACTCGGTAAGAAAATGTGTCGCCTGCTCGGCATGAACGAAAAAACATATCGCCGTACACTTTCTTCTTTGAGGAAATATATTGACATAATAGAAAATCACCTCCGTGAATATGACTATACTTTTGATTATTCAAAAATACCTTCATGTGCAATGTTCAGATACCGGCAGGCTTTTCTGACATATGACGAAGTACGTTATACGGAATATCTCAGAGCCGTAGAAAAAGGCGAAACTACTGTTAATACATCTGCTCTTTATCCGTATGAGATAACAAGAAAATGTAATAAATTTATGTCCGAAGACGAAAAACTTTCACTTGACGTAACATGGAAGAATCTTCCCGACTATGTCACCAGTAACGAAAATTCCATAGCAGTTATAGATACATCTGGTTCTATGACATGGTCTGAAAATTCGTCAGTATGTCCTTTAGACGTTGCACTTTCGCTGGGTATCTATTTTGCCGAACACAATAAAGGTACTTTTGCGAATCACTTCATAACATTTTCACAGAATCCACGACTTATAGAAATAAAAGGCGAAAACATCTGTCAGAAAGTAAATTACTGTCTGAAATTTTCGGAAATGGCAAATACAGACCTTGAAGCAGTATTCGATTTGATTCTCAATACCGCCGTTAAGAATAAAGTACCACAGGAAGAACTTCCGACGAAGATATACATCATATCAGATATGGAATTTGATTACTGTATAGAGGGCGGAAACAGTCTTCCGCTTTTCGAGACCATGCAGAAAAAATATCAGAAAAAAGGCTATAAACTTCCGGATATTGTTTTCTGGAATGTCAACAGCAGACAATCAAATATGCCCGTAAGTATGTCGGAAACCGGAGCTACACTTGTATCAGGATTTTCCCCTGTGATATTTGAAATGACCATATCCGGCGATGTATCACCGTCTTCAATTATGGAAAGGGTTATTTCTTCCGAACGTTACGCACCTATAAAGTAAATTAAAAAAGCGGTTATTATGACCGCTTTTTCATGTTCCTGAAAAGTTTATGTTATACTTTCGAGTTTCACACGTAATTTGTGTATGATTTTCTTTTCAAGACGTGATATATATGACTGTGAAATACCGATTTGTTCAGCTACTTCTTTCTGAGTTTTTTCCTTTCCGTCTATGAGACCGAACCGCATTTCCATAATTTCACGTTCACGGTCACATAGTTCAGAAACAGCATTACGAAGTATTTCCCTTTCGGCTTCGGTTTCGATTCCCTTGTTTACAATATCGTCATCAGTGCCGAGGACGTCCGAAAGAAGAAGTTCATTTCCGTCATAGTCTATATTCAGTGGCTCATCTATGGAGAGGTCATTTCTGTACTGTGATGACTTCCGCAGGAACATAAGTATTTCATTTTCTATACAGCGAGAGGCATACGTTGCAAGTTTTATATTTTTGGTAGGACAGAAAGTATTTACCGCTTTTATAAGACCTATAGTCCCGATTGAAATAAGGTCTTCAAGACCTATTCCTGTTGATTCAAATTTTTTCGCTATATATACAACAAGTCTTAAATTATGTACTATCAGTCTGTCACGGGCGGACGGGTCATTTTCAAGAAGACCTTTGAAGACTTCCTCTTCTTCCTGACGTGTAAGCGGTGGTGGGAGAGTGTCCGGACCGTTTATATAGAATACATCACAACTGAAAATATCCCTGAATTTTTCAAGAATCATCTGAATAATGTTCATAAAAATTTCCTCCTTTTATATTTTAAGAATTTTAGGATTGAATACAGCATTTCCGGAATTTTCGCCCAGACCTATAACGGCATCTACTTTTTTTCTTTCACCCGAGAGAGTATTTTTTATAAGAACCTCGTCCGGACGGAAAACTTCTATGAAACCGCTGTCGGATATGGTGGAGCATGGCAGAATCCGGAAACCTTTCGGCACACTGCCTTTGTTTTTTATTCCGCTGAATTTTTTCCTGTCGCATACTATTACCGGCGAACCGGAAAAGAAATCTGTCAGTGAATTTCCGGTATCTGCAAGCCCGTCAAGAGTTACTACAGTATCCATGTATTTTATTATAACGTCGTAACAGTCTGCACTTTCAGGTGTGCGGTACAGAAAACTTTCAGCGATATATACAAGAAAATACATGACAGCAGTTGTCAGGACAAGTAACAGAAGTGAAAAATCTATATAGAAATAGGTATTATTGAACTGCATGAAATCCGGTTCAGACCACGAGTAGACAGCGTATACAGTACCGGCGAGTATGAAGTTTGCCGAAAAAAATGCAACTGTATTTATAATAAGACGTTTCCAGCCCTGATATCCGAAAGCTATTATAACAATCGTCACTACTGCGATAAGTTTTATCAGAGTATTGATAAAGCCGTTCAGACTGGGTGCGAGTATAAGTAAGGAGTAGATACTTCCATAGACGGCAGTTATCATGCATCGCCGGAAACTCAGCGGTGAATGGGTAATGCGTGCCGTTATACGAAGCAGAAAATAATTTACATATATATTCAGTATGATAAGGACATCAATATAGATAGTCTGCACATGACACCTCCCGAAAACTTTATTACTTGTCTTTATATATTATAATATGTCCGAAGTGCAGAATTTGTCGGAATCGCAGACCGGATATAAAAAAACTCCCGAAGTTTTATCTTTCGGGAGTATACTGTTTATCGGAGGAACGGAAGTATTATAGCACCCAGTATCATTAAAATTGCTACTATAAGTACAGCTATTCTTTTTGCCGGTGTTTTTTCATGATTATTCCTGCTCAAATCTTTTCACCTCTTGTATTCAGTGTCTTTTTTTCGTACGCTTACTGCGGTTCGGGATATAGTCATAGACTTCGTTCTTTTTTCTGTTACCGTATGCACGGGCTTTACGGTCAAATTCAGGTTTTTTCGGACTGTCGTTACGTCTGTTCCTTACTTCCGTACCTTTATATAATTTTACTTCAACTTTATTACCGTTTATCTTCATGGGATTAGTACTGTCAAGTATGTAATCCTTTTCAGCTTCCGGAATCTCAACTGTTGTATGCGTATCGAATATATCTATTTTCCCGAAATCCCTGCCGGACATTCCGGTAGCATCTACCAACGCACCAAGTATGAAATTAGGTGCTATACGTTTGTTTCTGCCTATATTTATATCTACCTTTACTGTCTGTGTACCTTTTCTGCCTTTTTTAAGCGGACGTGGTTTTTCAAATTCAGGGATATTTTCAGTTTCGGATTTAAGTTTTTCCGAAATAAGTCTTAAAGCTGTTTCACGGTAATCAATACCGGATTCGGCGAGTTTTTCGAGAACGTCATCAGCTTCACGGACTGTTTCATTTACGGAAGCTATTTCAGAAATAATCTCATATTTTTTCATGGAAATAATTTCCGATTTTTCCGGTAAAGACTTTTCAATAATATCAGCTTTTGTATAACGTTCAATTTCACGGAGTTCATAAAACTGTCTGCGTCCGCTTATGAGTGTATAGGCTGTGCCGGTATGCCCTGCACGTCCGGTACGTCCTGTGCGGTGTATGTAGTATTCGTTATCCTGTGGCAAATCGTAATTGAAGACGGCATCAACGCCGGTTACATCTATTCCACGTGCGGTTACGTCTGTTGTGACCAGTATTTCAACGGATTTGTTTCTGAAACTGTTCATGACCTGTGTACGCTGTGACTGTTTCATATCGCCGTGTATGCCTACTGCCCTGAATCCTGATTTTACAAGCTCTTCCGTCAAATCGTCAACCATTTTCTTAGTATTGCAGAATACCATTGAAGATTTAGGGGCATACGCTTTTAAAAGAAGTTTAAGAGCATCTGTTTTTCTGCCCATAGCGACTTCGTAGTAATATTGTTCGATAAGTTCAACTGTTTTCTGTGTCGACTTTATTTCCACGTGTACCGGATTTTTCTGATAAGTTTCGGTTATAGCGAGTATAGCCGGTGGCATGGTCGCCGAAAACAAAACAGTCTGTCTGTCTTCGGGTACTTCCGAAAGTATAGCCTCTATGTCCTCCCTGAAGCCCATATTTAACATCTCGTCTGCCTCGTCGAGAACAACATATCTGATGTTGTTAAGTTTCAGGGTACGTCGGCGGATATGGTCTAAAATTCTACCCGGTGTGCCTATGACGATATTCGCACGGCGTTTGAGTTCGTGAATCTGTTTATCCATACTCGCACCGCCGTATACACAGACAGCCTTTACACCCTTTTTATACCGTGCAAATTTGCGTATTTCCTCGTATGCCTGCATAGCAAGTTCACGTGTAGGACACATAACAAGTACGCTGATATTTCCGGTATCTGAGATACTTTCAACAGCCGGTATGCCGAATGCAGCGGTTTTGCCTGTACCGGTGTTTGAATGTCCGATAACGTCCTGACCCTCTAAAATAAGGGGAATGCTTTTCTGTTGGATTTCGGTCATTTCCGTGAAGCCGAGTTCCTCAACAGCTTTCAAAATTTCCTGTGATAAATTCAATTCTTTAAAATACATTGTAAATCCTTTCTCAAAAAAAAGTATGATAATATAATATCACATTTTCCGGAGAACGTCAAGCGAAAAATAAAATGCGAGTATAAAAACCCGCATTTCATATAAATTATTTTACAGCCTCAAAGCCTTTAGCGAGGTCTGCTATAATGTCGTCAATGTGTTCCGTACCTATGGAAAGTCTTATAGTATTAGGCTTGATACCGGCGGAAAGTAATTCGTCTTCGTTCATCTGTGAATGAGTAGTTGACGCAGGGTGTATAACAAGTGACTTTACGTCAGCTACGTTTGCAAGCAGTGAGAATAATTCAAGACTTTCGGTAAATTTCTTTGCGGTATCGGCATTGCCTTTTATCTCGAAAGTGAAAATTGAAGCCGAACCGTCAGGGAAATATCTGTCATAGAGTTCTTTGGCTTTTCCGGTTTCGAGTGACGGGTGATTTACTTTTTCAACCTGTGGATGATTGTTCAGGAACTCAACGACTTTCAGGGCGTTCTCGACGTGTCTTTCAAGACGGAGCGAGAGAGTTTCCAGACCTTGCAGTAACAGGAACGAATTGAACGGCGATATAACTGCACCTTGGTCACGCATAAGTGTTGTGCGGATTTTCATGACGTATGCGAGATTTCCGCAAGCCTCCGTGAATACTACACCATGATATGACGGATTCGGTTTTGAGAGTGCCGGAAATTTATCATTCTGTGACCAGTCGAATTTACCGCTGTCAATGATAACGCCACCCATTACAGTACCGTGACCGCCTATGAATTTTGTAGCAGAATGTACTACAATATCCGCACCATGTTCGATAGGTCTTAAAAGATACGGTGTAGCNAAAGTATTGTCAACGATAAGCGGNATACCGTGTCTGTGTGCGACTTCTGCAATAGCTTCAATGTCNATAACGTCGGAATTTGGATTGCCGAGAGTTTCCGCATAGAGTAACTTTGTATTCGGCTGGATAGCTTTTTCAAAATTTTCAGGGTCAGACGGATTGACAAATGTTGTAGTGAGACCTTGTTCAACAAGCGTGTTGGCGAAAAGATTATAAGTTCCTCCGTAAAGATTTGTAGATGATACAATATGGTCACCGGCTGTGGCGATATTCTGTACAGCGTATGTTATAGCCGATGAGCCTGAAGACGTTGCCAATGCACCTGCTCCACCTTCAAGGACGGCTATTCTTTTTTCAAAAACGTCGGAAGTAGGATTCATAAGGCGTGTATAGATGTTACCGCTTTCCGTGAGTGCGAAACGTCCGGCAGCCTGTGCGGAATCCTTGAAAACATAGGAAGTTGTTGCATATATCGGTACAGCACGTGCATCTGTAGTAGGGTCGGGAGTTTCCTGACCGGCGTGTACCTGCATAGTTTCAAATTTATAACTCATGATTTATCATACCTTTCATATTAAACATAGTTTTTAAGTAGGTTAAGAATATAATAACATATAAATTTCTGTTTGTCAANANNTTTCAAGAAAAAAATCCGGATATTTTTATCCGGATTTATATATTTCAATCTATTGCCTTAAATGCCTGCTCAATATCTGCTATGATGTCNTCGACGTTTTCAAGACCGCATGAAAATCTAATCATACCGCCGTTTATTCCGGCTGATACGAGCTGTTCTTCTGTAAGCTGTCTGTGGGTTTCGCTTGCCGGATGAAGAACACAAGTTCTTATATCAGCGACGTGTACTTCATTTGAGGCGAGTTTAAGGCTGTCCATGAATTTAATGGCATTAGGTCTGCCACCCTTGATTACGAAAGAAATTACTCCACTGCAACCGCTTAAATATTTTTGTGCGAGTCCGTAACTCTTATCAGATTTCAGAGCGGGATATATTACAGACTCAACCTTATCTGATTTTTTTAATTATTTCGCTACTTTAAGGGCATTTTCACAATACTGCTTCATTCTTACGGCGAGGGTTTCAAGACCTAAATTCAGTAAAAATGACGAATGTGCAGACGGATAACAACCGAAATCCCTCATTAACTGCATACGTGCCTTAGTGATATACGCTGATTTGCCGTAAGTCTGTACATATGAAATACCATGATATGATTCGTCCGGTTCTGTAAATTCAGGGAAATTGCCGTTAGACCAGTCAAAATTACCGCTGTCAACGATAACGCCACCGGTCTGTACTGCATGACCGTCCATATATTTACTTGTTGAGTGTATAACAATATCCGCACCAAATTCGATAGGTCTGCAAAGTATCGGCGTTGCAAAAGTATTGTCAACTATAAGCGGTACGTTATGTGCGTGGGCGATACGTGCGAATTTTTCTATATCAAGTACGGTAAGTGCCGGATTAGCAATAGTTTCGCCGAAAACTGCCTTAGTATTCGGCTTGAAACATCTGCTTATTTCCTCATCACTTGCGGAGGGGTCAATATATATGCATTCAATACCTAATTTCTTAAGAGTATACGAAAAAAGATTGATAGTACCGCCGTATATTTCCGGAGAGCTTATAATACTGTCACCGGCTTTGCAGATATTAAGTATTGAAAGGAGAGTGGCTGCCTGTCCGGAACTGGTACACATTGCACCGATACCGCCCTCCAGAGCGGATATTTTCGCCTC
>JAAVHK010000033.1 GCA_014799765.1 Ruminococcus sp. | reverse complement strand
TCAAGACCCGATAACGCAAGCAGAATCGCAAGAATAAAATTCCGTTCACCTGAATACGTAATCCACCATAACAACGGCGGTAAAGAAAACTGGTTTCTTAATCCGGCGGAAAAAAATATGTTAATGAAACTCTTAAATCAACCATGTGAAAAACATACCGGATTTTCCATATGGCAGGGACTTATTTTGGATTTCAACTGGGAAACAGGTCTTGACTATGAAGAAACAAACAGAAATAAGCAAATAAGCAGATTTGGTATGCCATATCCTGATTATCTCCCGATAGATTTGAAAATTCCGGATTATTCAGAATTATCTGAATAAATACTTAAAAAACTATATTGACAAAAAAAGCTGTATTATTTTAATACAGCTTTTTGTTTATTATTTTTTTTCGATGTCTTCGACGTACTCCAGTATATCCGCCGGCTGACATTTCAGCTCACGGCATATTGCATTGAGTGTCGAAAATCTTATAGCACTTACTTTACCGGTCTTCAGTTTCGACAGATTTACATTACTTACTCCTACACGTTCACTCAGTTCGTTGAGAGATATTTTCCGGTCTGCCATTATCCTGTCGAGTCTCGAAATTATAGCCATAATTTCACCTCAGACCATGTCATCCGCTTCCTGTTGCAACTCCGCACCATACCGGAATATGTACATCAACAGAATAACTACCAATACCGCAACTACTACCGCAAGGGCTGAAAATCCGAAAAATATTATATACACTAATCCGAACGGTATGAACGCATATCCTAATTTCTTTATAGCTGTCAGAACGTCTTCCTCAAATGGTGAGTAACATTCTTCCAGTACTCTACATAATCTTACCGCATATATTGATATTACAAATAATGCCGAAAGTATAAGAAATGCTCCTGTCAGAATAAACAACATCTTGCCTTTGAACTGTTTCATGGTGAATTTTTCCGCAGTTACCGTAATATCCACGTTTTTTATATTATCCCCTGCCTGCTCCGATACCTCTTCAAAGTTTACTTTAATTTCAGCACCTTTATAATTTATGTTTATGTCCTGCATATCCTCCGTGACCGTCAGTTCAGCGTCACCGTCATATGAGATTCTGCCCTGTGCCGTACCGTTGAATTTTATGGCATCTGCCGGAAAAAATATCCCTACCACAAACGCACCTATAAGAATTATGCAAGCACATACAAGCGAAATCCACTTTGTTATCTGGGCTATTATTTTCCCGATTCTTCCTACCTTGTTGATTTTTTCTGTAGTTTCGTTCTTCATAATTATTTTACCTCTTTTCCTGAAATTGTCTCACGTGATGTTTATATTATAGCACCTGTTTTTACGTTTGTCAATAGAAATTTAATGTTTATCGTTAAATTCGTATGTCTGCACAAAAAATACACGTCCGGAAGTATTTTCCGTTATGCATAAGTAACGATAAATTTTTATCGTTTATCATTAAATCCAATCTTTATATTGACTTTTTCCGGCAGATGACCTATACTTATATTACATAAGGAGGTCATAATTATGCCAGATATGCCAAAATTACCGGATATTCCCGTTGAAAAAGTCGTGAAAGCCGGTAAAAAAGCCCTCGACGAACTCGAAAAAAGCGGTCAGGAAAAGAAAGTCGTGGAAGTCGTTTCCAAAAAAACAGGTATCAAAGAAGAAACTATAAATTCCGCACTTAAAGCCATACACAACATCAAGTAAAAAAAATTTCCGGCTGAACGTATCCAGCCGGATTTTTTATGCTATTCATAGGATAAAACATATAAGTCCTGAACAGCCCTCATTTATTACACGTTCCAATGTTTCCTGTAATTTAAGTCTTGCGTCGACTGGCATTTTGAATAACTTATTATGTAAGCCCTCATTGACTAACTCATGTAAAGATTTTCCGAAAATATTACTTTCCCATATCTTCGCCGGATTATCGTCGAAACCGTCAAGCAAGTACATTATCAGCTCTTCCGACTGCTTTTCCGTACCCACAATGGGACTTACTGTAGTATTTATATTCGCTTTCATTATATGCAGTGATGGTGCAGTCGCTTTGAGTTTAACGCCGTATTTTCCGCCCTGTTTTATTATCTTCGGCTCTTCGAGTGTCAATTCTTCTATTTCCGGCATTACTATTCCGTATCCTGTCGCCTCGACTTCCGCTAATGCCGGTTCTATACGCTGATACTTCCGGCGTATGTCATTGAGTTCCATGAGTAACGGCATCAAATCGCTTTCGCTTTCGATTTCAATTCCGGTAGCTTCGCCCAGTATCTTATAAAATAAACTGCTGTCGAGTTCCGCTGTGATAGTCACTGAACCGCTTCCTAAATCCATTGCCGATATTTCAGCGTTTATTATATGCGGACACTGTGCCATTGATTCTACTGCTGTTTCAACCTCTCTTACAAGTTTTATGTCCTTTGCGGAATTTCTTATACAGTCGAGAATTTCTGTTTTCAACCAATGTCCCTTTTCAAGCGAATTTATCCAGCGTGCAGTACGTATATTTATTTCCTTGATTGGAAAAGAAAATAATATTTCCTGCATGATTTCTTTTATGTCGTTCTCGTCGAGGTCAAGACAGCTTACCGGTATTACTTTAGCGTCGTATCGGTCTGTAAGGCGTGAAGCTAAATTCTTCGCTTCCTGTGATGACGGATTCACCGTATTCATTATCACAACAAACGGTTTGCCTAACTCTTTTAACTCTCGTATAACTCGTTCTTCGCATTCTTCGTACTCCGCACGTGGTATATCTGAAATTGTTCCGTCAGTAGTTACTACAAGTCCGATTGTTGAATGGTCTGTGATTACTTTCTGTGTACCTATTTCCGCCGCCATATTGAAAGGTATTTCCTCATCAAACCACGATGTCATTACCATACGTGGCATTTCGTTTTCTATGTAACCTAATGAACTCGGTACTATATAGCCTACACAATCTATCAGGCGGACGTTCATAGTAGCACCGCTACCGATATTTATTTCAACAGCGTCTTCCGGTATGAATTTAGGTTCAGTAGTCATGATAGTCTTTCCGGCTGCTGATTGCGGTAACTCGTCGACGGCTCTTTCACGTTTGAACTCGCTTGTTATATTCGGGATTACAAGCGATTCCATAAAACGCTTTATGAANGTAGATTTTCCGGTGCGTACAGGTCCTACAACTCCTATATAAATATCACCGTTGGTACGTTCGGCGATATTATTGTAAATATCTTTAATCATGCAATTCTCCTTATCATGTGACAATCGGTATNAGTAACATTCCNCCGGATTCNAGACGCTCTCCGGAAAGGTCATTTTCTTCTATCACNGCATTTACACTCGTACTGTATCGCTTGGCAATATCCCATACTTCTTCGTTNTCNACNCCNAAATANANNTTTATAGCGTAATCTCCGTCACGTTGTTTTTTTACAGTCTCGTCAACGGCTATATCCGTCAGTGCGTTTATCGACGAACAGCTATAAACTGATATTTTCACCGATATATCCGACTTCGCCGACAATATACCCTCAGACGATATATTATATGATACGTCCCTTACNGTGATTTCAGCGGAAACNGTACANCCNGCTATATTATCCGGNANATTTATAGTTTCNTCAAAAGCCTCNTCTTTGTCGGGCATTATAATCATACCGGCATTGTCCCNTGATGCCATTGAATACGANANCATACCGCTTATTATTACCGCNTTGCCGTCGTCGGAAAGTCTCGTGTTTATGTTCTTCGGAGTACACCACATAGCGTATATAGTCTGTGGTACGCTGTCGCCCTCGCTGATTTTGGCGGAATGTCTGAAACTTTCGTCGTATATTACAGGTATCTGTTCCGCCCTNACCTGNGAGACCGTCACGCTACACGGATAGACAGTTGAAAATGCGTCCGTACCAAGCATTACGGAAGCAGTTTTTACTGCACAGCATATAAGTCTTAATTCTATCTCACATTTTATGACACGGTTTTCTGAATTTTTATCGGCAGTAGGTGTTACGTCACAGCTTACGACTTCCGGCGTTATGGTACAGTCAAAAGTATCGTCAATGCCGTCAATGTCTATAATCTGACTGAACGGCATTGAAAATGATATAGGTTCTACGGCACCGCCGTCCTTGTCGCATGAATAAAGTATTTTCAGTTCCGCTGAACCTTTCGCCAGTAACTTGCCGGAAATCATTTTCTTTTCGCAATCCGGAACTGTACAGCGGATATTTATTATACTGTTTACTGTCGGTTGTGCCGGTGAAATTTCTATATCCTCACTTAACTGTAAAGTCTTTTCGGCGGTCACTTTCTTTGAGGCATATCGCACAGGGGTCTTTTTTATCTGTANGTTCATTCCGAAAGCGTCTGAAATTACTTCCTGATTCGTTTCGCCGTTGACGGAAATCTTTNCCGATACCGCACCTCTTACGTCGAGACGACGTTTATTTACCGCTCTGAAATTTATATGGTCTGTCTTAGGTGTAAGCCTTACTGTCATATTTTCGCCTGCTCTGTCGAGTTCGACTGTCTTTGAAAAATTCTGTCTCTGAATCACGCACTGTAAGGAATTGCCGTTCTCACCGCAGTACAGAATCTTTATATCGCATCTGATTTCATAGGAAAGTTTATTTCCGTTTATCGAGTGATTACATATCACCGGTACTACTTCACAGCGGACAAGTCTGAAAATATCGGGGTAGTAGTCGGGNAGAATGTAATCAAGTTCCACACCCTGCTCCTGTACACCGTCGAAAATAGTTTCGCTGACCGGTACTGTTTCCCTGTTTATTCTTAAATCCATATACAGCCTCCTTGAAATTAGCTTTATGAAATTATATTCAGCTTCACGTACAAGTATTCCGCTTGCAATTTTTTTATGAATGCGTTATAATATATATAAATCTGTAAAGAAAGGATTTTATCATGAATAAAAAAGAAACAGCAGAAATAAAAAAGAATTTTTCCGATAAAAGCGGTTTTTTCGTAATGGAAAGAGTTATTACAGCTTTTATCGACGCTGAAAGAAACGTCCGCTATAATAATGTAAATTCATGTCTCACTATGGAGCAGGAAGAACATGACGTATACAACGAAACTCTTAAAAAAGTTCTCAATACTAACGTCGGTAAGGTGCTTGTTGAATACGAGTTCCCGAATGATGCCTACAAGGACGGAAAACCACAGGATATTTTATATAAACTCCTCAAATCTGAACTTAAAGATGAGCAGGTATGCGAAAATTATGTGAATCATATAGCCGAAAATCTTGCATATGCCGGTAACTATGCTCTTATTACCGCTTACTGTTGCTATACTGTACGTCGCAAGGATAAAAATGACGAATTTTCAGACGGCAAGGACGAAATTTTCAGATACTTAATCACCGCTATATGTCCGGTTACTACAGGGGCGGACGGCTTTGTTTTTGATTCTTTCAATAATGAAATCGTCAAAAAACTTAACACGGAACTTATTATAAGCAAATCTGCAAGCGACGGTTTTTTATATCCTGTCTTCAGCAACAGAAGTACTGACATCAATCACGTAATGTACTATGCAAAAAAATCAAGTGAACCTAACATTTCCATGATTGAAAATGTACTCGGCTGTACGTTTGTTATGTCCGCCGATAACGAAAAGGCTAATTTCCAGACTATCTTAAAAAACGTCGTCGGCGAAGATTTGGATTACATGGTTATACAGTCCGTGAACGACAAAATTAAGGAAGTCGTCGAGGAAAACAAAAACGATACCGACAAAACTGTTATTGACGATACCAAACTTAAGGAAATTCTTACTGATGTGGGTATACCGGAAGAACATTTACAGAATCTTCAACCGGTATATCAACAGGTATGCGGTGACGCTCCGTTGACTGCCTCAAACCTCGTCGAGAACAAAACCGTACTTAAAACCGCCGGTATTACCGTAAATATAAAGCCTGAAGCCAGTGACAAAATCCGGACGAAAGTTATTGACGGAAGAAAATGTCTGATTATTGATATTGATGACCCTACCATAGAAATAAACGGTCTGCCGGTAACTCTTGAATAATTTTATTTTACTTCCTATCTTCCGAACCCCCTTGAATTTCACATACAAAAAAATCCGGCTCTTCAATGAACCGGATTTCTTTATTTATACAATTACTTTATAACTCTTACTCTTATGATACCGTTTATTGCCTTTATGTCGTTTACTACGGATTCGGTAACATCTCCGGCAACGTCCATCATGGTATATGCAAAATCTTTTCTGCTTGCGTTTACCATATTTTCAATGTTAAGACCGTCATCGCCTACTGCCTTTGTGATTGCAGATATAAGTGACGGTACATTCTTATGAATAACGCATACTTTTGTACCGGTAGCAACCATTGAGGCATTAGGAAGATTTACACTGTTTTTAATGTTGCCGTTCTCGATATAGTCAATGAGTTCGTTGGCTGCCATTACTGCACAGTTGTCTTCGCTTTCCGGTGTAGAGGCTCCCAGATGTGGAAGTACTATTACATTTTCAGCACCTAATACAATATCGTCCGCAAAGTCTGTCACGTATTTTGCAACTTTTCCCTCAGCGATTGCTTTTACTACTGCTTCGCTGTTAATGAGTTCTCCTCTTGCAAGGTTTATAAGACGTACACCGTCTTTCATTATGGAAATCTGTTCAGTGTCGATAGTATTCTTTGTCTGAGGTGTGTATGGCATATGAATTGATATATAATCGCTGTTTCTGTAGATGTCGTTTATATCGTTTACTACCTTTACGGAAGAATCAAGAAGTACAGCATTATTTACTGAAAGATACGGGTCATAGCCGATTACTTTCATGCCGAGTGCTACTGCTGTATTGGCTATTTTTCCGCCGATTGCTCCGAGACCTATTATACCGAGTGTCTTTCCGAGTATTTCCGGACCTGCAAATTTTGACTTGCCACCCTCAACAGTCTTGGGAGCGTCGGGAGTGCCTTTCAGTGATGATGCCCATGCAGATGCCTCTACTATTTTTCTTGAAGAAAGCAGTAACGCACATATAGCGAGTTCCTTGACGGCGTTTGAGTTAGCTCCGGGGGTATTGAATACGCATATACCCTCTTCGGCACAGCGTTCAACAGGTATGTTATTTACACCTGCTCCTGCTCTTGCGATTGCAAGAAGATTTTCACCAAACTGCATATCGTGCATTTTGGCACTTCTTACCATGATAGCATCAGGATTTTCCGGATTATCGGAAACTGTATACTTGCTTTTATCGAAAATATCCGTACCGATAGCGGAAATTTTATTTAAAGTCTGTATATTGTACATTTTAAAATAACCTCTTTCTTAAACTGAGATATAGAATAATATCATAACAACAGCAAACATAATCAGTATGATTCCACCGAAAAGACACATACTTGTCTTCACGACGGTCTGTTTCATACAATGATTTTCAAGATAACATTCTTTCGGATTATCCCCGAAAAATGAAACAGCAAGTTTTCCGCCTATATCAAATTCGGGATAATCTTTTAAATACATCTTCGGTATGCCTGTATTAAGTGGTATTGTTATGACCTTGCCGTTTTTATTTGTTAATTCAACGACAGGAATAATCATACCACAAGCACGATTAACAATAACCATATACCCTATACTTTTCGGGAATCTATGTTCTATAACCCTGCCGGTTGAAAACTGTCTGTCTGAATATTTTGTTTTATTTTCCCATATACCGTATGCCGTAAATACGCAACCCATAAGAAAAACTACAAATATCCACAACATAATCAGGCGTTTTCTTCTTCAAACTTCTTCATGAACTCAACGAGTTTTTCAACGCCCTCAATTGGCATAGCGTTATATATAGACGCTCTCATACCGCCTACTGTTCTGTGTCCTTTGAGGTTCTCAAAACCTGCTGACTTTGCTTCCGCTACAAACTTCTTGTCGAGTTCTTCGTTACCTGTCACAAACGGTACGTTCATAAGTGAACGGTCTTCCGGTGCTACAGTACCTTTGAATAACTTACTGCTGTCAAGGAAATCGTACAGAATCTTGGCTTTCTTCTCGTTATGGACTTTCATAGCCTCCAGCCCGCCCATTTTCTTTATCCACTTGAATACTTTTCCGCAGATATATATTCCGTAACATGGTGGTGTATTATAAAGTGAATCGTTATCAGCCTGAATTTTCCAGTCCATCATTGTAGGTGTGTACGGTTTTGCCGGTCCGTCTGCGATAAGGTCTTCACGTACTATCACTATCTGTACGCCGGAAGGTCCTACATTTTTCTGTACGCCACCGTATATAACGCCGTACTTTGTAACGTCAACCGGTTCGGAAAGGAAACAGGACGAAACATCGGCAACAAGTTCCTTGCCCTTTGTGTTCGGGAGAGTCTTGAATTTTGTACCGTAGATTGTGTTGTTCTCGCAGATGTAAACATAGTCTGCATCTTCCGGTATGTCAAGGTCTGAACAGTCCGGAATATATGAGAATGTCTTGTCAGCAGATGTTGCTACTGCTACTGCTTCGCCGTATTTCTGTGCTTCCTGATATGCTTTCTTTGCCCATTGTCCAGTGATGATATATGCTCCTTTACCGTTCTTCATGAGGTTCATGGGAACGCCAGCAAACAGAAGTGATGCACCACCCTGTAAGAAGATTACCTTGTAGTTGTCGGGAATGTTCATGAGGTCACGCAAATCCTGTTCAGCTTCCTTGATGATAGCATCATAGGCTTTTGAACGGTGTGACATCTCCATAACAGACATACCCGTACCTTTGTAATCAAGCATTTCGTCACGTGCTTCTTCCAGAACTTCTTCCGGAAGTACAGCAGGTCCGGCACTGAAGTTATAAACTCTGCTCATTTGAAAAAACCTCCAAAATATTGAAATTTAGCTTTGTATCGCTATACAAGTAAATTATACTATTTCCGGAAAGAAAAGTCAATATATACCGGAGATTTTTTAAAAAAATGTTTGCCGAGGTTTACTTATCGTTAATTTATAATTAATAATTAATAATTATGAATTTTTAATTTATGTTTGCCGTGGTTTACTGAAAGAGGACTATGTATTATATTTTTTTATAGAACGGGTCATAAAATACATTCTGACAGAATGCACATTTAGTACCTTTTACTACCTCATAACCAATTTTTCTCGGTAATTTACCACAAAGTTAAAATTTTCCTCCTTATTTTTAAAGATTTCCCCTATACATAATATTATACAAATAATATCAGACACACGATTGTCTGTTCAGAAAAAGTTTACAAAAAAACCGGATTTTTTTACAAATCCGGTCTTTAAAATTATTCAGTTATTTTACCTCGACAGTCCAGCCGAAAGTATCTTCAATCTTACCCCACTGTATACCTGTCATTGTATCGTATAACATCTGTGAGATTTTACCTATCTTGTTGTCGTTGATTTCCATTACCTTATCATTCCATTTAAGATGTCCTACCGGTGATATAACCGCTGCCGTACCAGTACCGAAAACTTCATTGAGTTTGCCTGCGTCGTATGCGTCGGCGATTTCCTGAATGGTTATTCTTCTTTCCTCTACCTCTATGCCCTTTGATTTGCATACTTCAATAGCGGATTTTCTTGTTATACCGGGGAGAATACTGCCCTGTAACATAGGTGTTACTACTTTTCCGTCGATTACAAAGAAAATATTCATAGCTCCGACTTCTTCAATGTACTTCTGTTCCACACCGTCAAGCCACAGAACCTGTGAATAATTCTGTTTGTGTGCCTCGTCCTGACCTATAAGCGATGCCGCATAGTTACCGCCTGTCTTTGCGTAACCCATTCCACCACGTACCGCACGCACGTACTTACTTTCAACGTATATATTTACCGGATTCAGACCGCTTTCATAGTATGCCCCCGACGGTGAAAGTATTATCATGAAATAATACTGTGAGGCAGGTTTAACGCCTAAGAACGGGTCAACAGCAAATATGAACGGTCTTATGTAAAGGGATTCGCCGTCTTTGGAGGGTACCCAGTCTTTTTCGATTTCAAGGAGTTTCATGAGACATTCCATACCGAGTTCTTCCGGTAATTCCGGTATAACAAGTCTTTCGTTTGACCTGTTAAGACGTCTGAAATTTTCGTCGGGTCTGAAAAGCTGTACTTTGTTATCGGCTGTTCTGTATGCCTTCAGACCTTCAAAAACCGTCTGACCGTAATGCAGACACATTGCAGACGGTGAGAGTTCGATATTGCCGTAAGGTCTTATTTCAGGGTCATGCCAGCCCTGTCCCTCGTCGTATGGCATGATTAGCATATAATCTGTGAAGATGTGTCCGAAACCTAACTTGGCATCCGGAGCAGGTTTTTCTTTAAGAACTTCTGCTTTTGTGAATTTGATTTCCATTTTTTTACAACCAACTTTCATATCAGATTTATAAAAAGTTTCACCAACTACATATTATATCATATTTCTACGATATTTTCCATAGAATATTAAAAAAATTCTGCACAAATAGTTAAGTAAAAAACAGTGCAATTTGCATAATTATTCTTCATAGGCACGTATACGGAGTTTAGCTCCGAGAGTTTCCGCTATCTTCCGTGAGGCTTCAATCTGTTCCGGTGATATGACATCTACTACAGACATTACAACCTCTGCGGATTCTGTCTTTACACAGTCGGCAGTGAATTTCTGCATAGCCTCGAAAGCCTCCGGATATTTAGGACGTGTCACTTTCATGTACTCTTCTTTCGTACCGGCGTTAAGACTTACGGAAATTATATCCATTACATTACAGAGGCTTTTCGCTGTTGACTTACCGTTTATAAGGTCTGAAAGTCCGTTCGTATTTATACGGAGTACCGGACATGACAGACGTGCTTTTAATTTGTCTGCAACAACTAATACTGTATCAAGCCGACACGTCGGCTCACCGTAACCGCAGAAAACTATTTCCGTATATTTTTCAAGATTACGGCTGTTAAGGTCTGCCATTATTTCCTCGAAAGTCGGTTCATGCTCCAGCCATAAAGGGTCTGAACCGTATGCACCGTCATCTGAATTTCTTATACAGAATGTACACAAACACGGGCATTTATTCGTGATATTCAGATAAAGATTATTACCTACTTCATAGGAAATTGTCATAGCTTTTTTCATTTCTTATTACCTCCGTTTTATTCAATATAGATTCTCGGTACTCTTTTCGATATACCGCATACAACCTCGTATCCGATTGTACCGTATTTTCCGGCGAGTTCGTCAGCGGTGATGCAGTCGTTACCGTCCGTACCTATCAATGTTACTATGTCACCGGCTTGTGCGTCAACGTCACTGACATTAATCATTAACTGGTCCATACATACCCTGCCGACTATCTTACAACGCTTACCGTGTACGAGTATCTCACCTTTCGACGACAGAAGTCTTGAATAGCCGTCGGCATAACCTACCGTCACGGTAGCTATTTTCATAGTACGGTCTGCTGTGAAAGTCCGTCCGTAACTTATACAGTCGCCTTTTTCTACCGTCTTGACGTGCGATATTACCGCTTTTACTGACATTACTGGTTTTATACCCTCCGGAATTTCAAGACTTATATCGGGGTGAAGTCCGTACATAATAATACCTACTCTTGCCAATGTACTTTCCGGATTATTCCGGTAGCACGTTCCGGCACTGTTCATGAAATGCAGATGTCTGAATTTAATATTTCTTTCTGTAAGTATTTTATACGTATCGCATATGAATTTTTCCTGTTTATCGGTATATGCTATATTATCAGGCGTATCGCTGTCGGCAACCGCAAAATGTGTATATATTCCCTCTACTGTAAGTTTTCCGGTTTTCATGATGTTTTCTATCTCATCGGCACACGCTTCGGGAGTATCATGTTTCAGACCTATTCTTCCCATACCGGTATCTATCTTTACATGACATCTTATCGGAGCAGGCGTATTTTCTGACAGTCTGACGGCGTATTCCGTTGAGATAACGCCCTGTATTATGTTATACTCCGCTATCTCGTGGGCGTATTCCGGCGGAGTATATCCTAAGATAAATATTTCCGATTCCGGACAGTATTTCCGGACTGCTATTGCCTCGTCAAGATTGGATACCGCAAAGTACTTTATCCCACACTCACCGTACAGGTACTTACAGACCTGCTCATCACCATGTCCATAAGCATCTACCTTGACTACCGCCATTATTTCAGTTGACGGTGAATTGAGTTTCTTTATTATTTCCACATTGTGTCCGAGTTGCGACAGTGAAACTTCTGCCCATGCTCTTTTTAAATATGGTTTCATTTTCGTCATTTCCTTTCTTGCTTTTTTGTGCAAAGTTCACTAAAATTTACCGTATACCTGAAAATGTCTTGAAATAAATAATAATATATGTTATAATCT
>JAAVHK010000032.1 GCA_014799765.1 Ruminococcus sp. | reverse complement strand
TTTATATCGTCTGTACCGTCAGTGGCAGTCGCCTTACATACAATAAGATTATTTCTTGTAGTATGTATCGGTAATTTTGATACTATCCTAAGTTTTATACAGTTGTATTCGTCTGTAACGGCATTCTGAACCGATACATTACAGTGAAAGTCAAAATATTTTTTAGGAAAGTGACATATAAGGTCATAAACTGAATAGATACCGAGTTTATGATATTTTTCAGCTTTAACTTTTCCTGTACCTCTTAAAGATTCAATATCACTGAATAATGTTGACATAAAAAATCACTCCATAATAAAATCAGGGACGAACATAGTCCGCCCCGTCAAATCAGAATAAAAAAACCGCCGTCAGCGTTTTTCACAGATGAGCTTTATAGCAGTTCTTTCTTCGCCGTCAATCTGTATGTTAGCAAAAGCCGGAATACAAACAAGGTCAATACCGATAGGTGCGAGATAACCTCTTGCAATTGCGATAGCCTTTATAGCCTGATTAGTTGCACCTGCCCCGACTGCCTGAACTTCAACAGCTTTCTGTTCCCTTATAACACCGGCAATAGCACCGGCAACAGAATTCGGTGATGAATGTGACGAAACTTTTAAAATTTCCATGATGTGACCCTCCTGCAAATAAGTATTATAATACACCGGTATAATCCGATTTCATACATTATATCACAAAAATAATAATTTGTCAATAGGAAATCACAAAAAATAATTTTTAAGAATCATCTTATAACAATACTTTTTATTTCATAAGCCCTGCCTGTTTTTTCGTCAAACGAAACAACTACTCCGCACATAAAACACGCTCCTGAAGCCTCACGGAACTTCACAGGAATACGGAATCTTAATCTGTCGACAGCCGGTTTTATTTCCACTCCCAGACATGATTTTTCAACACCTGTCATACCTACGTCAGTTATATAAGCCGTATGAGAATCTATAATAGTTTCGTCGGCGGTCTGGACGTGTGTATGTGTTCCTAAAACTCCGGTTACTTTTCCGGCAAGATAATACCCCATAGCTTTTTTTTCGGAAGTAGCTTCCGCATGGAAATCAACGAAAATATTTTTTATATCAGTATTTTCAAGAATATCGTCTATCTTACTGAAAGGATTGTCAAGGGGGTCAAGATAGACCGTACCCATAAGATTTATTACCGCTACGGAATACGCACCCATATCAAGAATACATATTCCTTTTCCTATACCTGCTCCGTCGGGATAGTTCGCCGGACGTATTATATAATCCCTGTCGAAAATATCGAGGTCATTTTTCTGCCGGAATGCATGATTTCCGGTAGTAAGTACATCCGCACCGGCTTTTATTATACTTTCCGCCGAATAATGTGTTATACCGTTACCCTGTGCGGAGTTTTCAGCATTTACTACTGTAATGTCTATTTTGTAGTCACGTTTTATTTTCGGAAGTTTTTCCGCAAGAAATTCACAACCGGATTTCCCGACTACATCGCCTATAAAAAGTAAGTTTTTCATAAAATATCCTCTTTTCGTAATCTGATATGTAATAATTATAATCATATCACGGGGAAATGTCAATATAAATTTTATTGATTCCTCTATTGTAAATATCCGGAATACGTGTTATAATATCCTTACAGACAGGAGGCATTTATATGTTGAATACAGAAAACTCTATGGGAAAAATTTCAATCTCTGAAAACTATATAACTGAAATAGCCCGTCATGCAGTGTGCGAATATACCGGTATTTCCGATATATATACTGAAAATAAATTCCGGTCAGCTCTGGCGGAAATAACTCACGGCAGACTTTTTAAACGGCGTGGCGTTGCCATACGTAAGGACAGAAAAGGTATCATTATTGACATTCATATAAAAGTGACTTACAATACGGATATACAGTCTGCTACAGAAAATATAATCAGTAGGGTGAGTGACGATATAAAGAAAACTATCGGTATAAAAATAAGTCGTGTAAATGTATTCGTTGACGATATACACTAAGGAGTATAATATGAAAGACAGTAAAATTGAATGGCTGGGAGATATTCCGGAACACTGGGAAATTAAAAAAATAAAACATTTATTCAGACTGGTCTGCGGTGCAACACCTTCACCAGATAACGATAACTGGGACGGCGATATATATTGGATTACTCCTGCCGATTATCAGACTAAAGATAAATATGTTTCTACCGGTAAAAGAAATATTACTATGAAAGGTTTTCTTTCTTGTTCGGCTGATTTTATACCGGTTGGAAGCATAATTTTTTCAAAGCGTGCACCTATTGGTAAAGTGGCAATAAACAAGGAAATTTTATGTACAAATCAGGGTTGTATATCATGTATTTCAAAAACTGATACTGTAAATGATTATTTTTATTATGTAATGAGTGTAGGAACAGACTATTTTGAATTATCAGGAAATGGAGCTACATTCAAAGAAATTTCAGTTGATAATTTTTCAAACTGTCTGTTGCCGTTTCCGCCAGTAGAGGAACAGGAAGAAATAGTTAAATTCCTTGATAAAAAATGTACGGATATTGACAAAATTATTTCCATTAAAAATCAACAGATAGATTTACTTAAAGAATACAAAAAAGCCCTCATAACAGAAACAGTAACAAAGGGACTTAATAAAGATGTTGAAATGAAAGAATCCGGCATTGATTATATCGGTAAAATGCCTGCTCACTGGAAAATTGAAAAAGTTAAAAATGTTGTTTCAATGATTGGCAGTGGAACAACACCATCAGGTGAAAAATATTATGAAAACGGAAATATATGTTGGCTACAAAGCGGAGATATTTATGGAAAAAATGAAATTACTGAATCTTCTGTTCTGATAAATAAAACTGCACTTAATGAAAATTCAACATTAAAACTTTATAATCACGATTTTATAATTATGGCTATGTATGGTTCTATCGGAAGTGTTTCAATATCTAAAACAGATGCTTGTGTAAATCAGGCGTGTTGTTGTATAAAACCTGACAATAATAATAACATAAAATTTATGTACTATTGGCTTTTAATATGCAAAACAGATTTTTTAAGAATATCAAAATGTAATACACAGCCTAATATAAGTCAAAGCAAAATAAAAAATCAATGTTACATTCAGCCACCACTTGAGGAGCAGGAAGAAATAGTTAAATTCCTTGATAAAAAATGCAACGATATTGACAAAATTATTTCCCTTAAAAACCAACAGATTGAAATAATAAAAGAGTACAAAAAAGCCATTATTTACGAATACGTGACCGGAAAAAGAAAAGTATAAAAACCTCATTTGCGGAAATACTATCGCAAAGGAGGTTGATTAATATGATTGAACAGGATACTATAAAACTGCTCCGTGAATGCGATGCAGGCGTAAAAATGGGAGTTTCCGCTATAGATGAGGTAATGGAATACGTCCACGACGAAAACTTGAAAAACACGCTACAGTACAGTAAATCCGAAAACGAAAAACTTAAAACAGATTTACAGATAGCACTGGCAGACTATCATGACGACGGCAAAGACCCTAATCCGATTGCTAAAGGTATGTCTTGGATGAAAACTAATGTCAAACTCAAAATGGACGAATCAGACAGCAATATTGCCGAACTTATTTCAGACGGCTGTCATATGGGTATAAAGTCATTAAGTAGATATCTGAATCAGTACAAAGCAGCGGATGAGCGTTCCAAGACTATCGCCGGAAGACTTATCGGTACTGAAGAAAAACTATCCCTCGACATGCGACAATTCCTATAAATTATACGGACTGTAAAAAGTCCGTTTTTTTATGTAAGCGAAGTATAAAAAGAGTAGTCAACAATACCGCTTATACTGTCAAGAGCATTGTCGACAAGTTCCTTTATCATGAGGCAATCCACGTGCGGTAAGTTAATACCTGCTCCGGCAATTATTCCGTAATCCTTACTTGTTACAAATCCACGTGAATGATAATTTTTCGGGTCACCCTCGACGAGTACAGCCTTGAAACCCTTTTTTCTTGCGACTTCAAAACCGTATTCAATAAGGTCTCTGGAAATATGTTGTCTCTGCAACTCCGTCTTTACCGCTACCGGACTTAATAAAAGAAGTTCATTTTCGTATTTGCCCTCTATATGAAACCGTGAAAACATTGCGTAACCTATGATATTATCATTTTCGTCTGTCATTATCAATTCCAGCTCCGGAAGATAGTACTTCTTTGAACGTATTTCCTCAACAAGTCCACGTACCATTTTACCCTCTTTTTCGGAATCGTATTCAGTAAATACTTCTTCAACAAGATTCAATGCCGGTATCAGATACTTATTTTCCATACTTTTTATTATTCTTTTCATTGCTTACTGTTCCTTTCGCTTTTTGACTGCGTATAATATGGTTCTATACGCCTTATGAGTTCTTCTTTATACAGACCGCTTATATGTTTCATGACAAAATCACGGTTGGAAATATCTTCAATATGACTTGCTTTAAATTCCGGATTCATTACGGCAACTTCAAAAGCATAGCGGAAATATTCACTTTCATTTTCGGCGAGATAATCAAGCATTTTTCTAATCATCGGATAATATCTGCCTGCTCCGTCAATGACGCCATTTTTAAAATTTCTGCCTTTGAAATAAATACCACCTGTTGTATTAAGATAAAAAGCTATTGTTTCGTAATTTTCCGGAATGAAAATCTGTTCAATAACGCTGAATATATCCGGAAAGCCTATATTTTTCAATATAAGAAAAAGAGCTTTTTTATTTTCGGAAATCGTTTCATTTACAAAAACTTCATAAATATCATTCATACATTTTTCATTGATAGCATCTTTTCTGCAATCCCAGTACGTTTTCCACTGAATTGAACGCAGATAAAACATATCATGATTCTGTCTGTAACTTTCAATTATATCCTCAATTTTTCCGCTTATTCTGTTGTCAAAGCATGATGTATCATATCCGAGAAGTGTTTCGTCAAGGAGCAGGTTATACCATTCCTTAAAGCCGTGTACTTTTTTCGGTGAGTAGTAAACAAGACCATCAGCGTTATCAGATATTTCGCCGTAATGCTCGCCCTTGAGAATAATTCCGTATGAATATGAACACCCCTTACTTGATATATCAAGTGAAAAATCTTCCTCACCCTTACAGAAATATCCTGCATCTTCATCTGAAAAATATGTATCTTCAAGCGGATAAAATCCACAACTGTATCTGTAGTCATGAAACCCGTTACCTTTACAGCCGTTGGCGACGTTAGTTATAAACCATACATAATCTTCCGGTAGCTTTATATTGTTTTCTTCCTCAAACTTCCGTACTTCCTCAATACTGATTGTATCGTATATTTCAACATCTCCGAATTGTTTAAGACGTTCCATTTTTTCACGTATTACGACGGCTTCAGGGTCATTTATATTATACATATTTACCTCCTGTTTTAATTTTCAATGACTGAAATTCCATTGTCTTCAAGTAATTTTATGTTCTCGTCGGAAATATTTCCTTTATCAGTTTTCAATACCTTTAAGGAATCCATTTCAAGAAAACCTGATACATCTTCTATATTCATAAATATCCGCAGTTCTTCAATATAATCAAAATCTGCAAATATTGAACTGTCTTCAGTAATATCATTATCCAATATTTCTGAATCAATTATAGTTATGCTTTTAAGGGATTTACATTCTGCCAATTCTTCAAAATTTTTAACTGTACTCATGATAAAATCTATTGAAGAAACTGAATCATTGTTAAAGTCCTTACAATCAATATCAGTACGGAAAACAGTAAACTCTTTCAGATTATCAAACTGACTGATTTTTTCACAGTCCGCACTGCTTATATCAGAACTCATTACCATTAAATCGTAAAGATTATGAAAGTTTCTGAATCCGGAAATTGTATTCTCACTTGCTCTTGTCAACCATATTTGTTCAACTTCAGTACATTTGTTTATTTCTCTTACACTGGTAATATCTAAATCAGGGTCTATTTTTTTAATATCATTTTTATAGATTTTTTTATCAATTATAGCAAAATTCATATCAAAACAGATAGCTCCGAAAATCAGAATACATACAACAGCTATAATACCAATAATTTTTTTCGATTTCATACTTATTCACCGTTTAAACAAAAGCGGACTTTTTTTAAGAGTCCGCTTTATTAGTATTATTAATAATTTTCGCTTCTTACTTCAAAGTAGCTCTGTGGGTGTGCACATACAGGACATACTTTAGGTGCAGATGTTCCTACTACGATATGTCCGCAGTTTCTGCATTCCCATACTGTAACACCGCTCTTCTCGAAAACTTCCTGATTATTTACGTTTTCAAGCAGTTTGCGATAACGTTCTTCGTGTGCCTTTTCGATAGCACCAACCATACGGAACTTAACAGCGAGAGCCTTGAAACCTTCTTCTTCCGCTTCCTGAGCCATTCTCTCGTACATATCAGTCCACTCGTGATTCTCACCCTCTGCTGCGGCGAGAAGATTTTCAGCAGTATCGCCGATTCCGCCGAGTTCCTTGAACCACATTTTAGCGTGTTCCTTTTCGTTGTCGGCGGTCTGGAGGAAGATTTCTGCAATCTGTTCATAACCTGCTTTCTTAGCAACAGATGCGAAGTATGTGTACTTGTTTCTTGCCTGTGATTCGCCTGCAAAAGCGTCCTTTAAATTCTGTTCGGTTTTAGTACCTGCGTATTTGTTTTCTGCCATGATAAAAACTTCCTTTCATTGATTATGCTTTCCAGAGACCGTGCAGATTACAGTATGCGTATACGGCTTCTACCGTTTCGTCGCCGACTGTAAAGCAAGCCTCGGGATTCTGTTCAGGTTTCAGAAATTTTGTATAAAAACCCTTGTCCGTCTGAACGGCTACCCACTCGATATAGTGATTATCTAACATCGGGTGTGCCACAGAACCGACTTTCACACAAACTTTTCCGTCACTTACTTCGTATACTGGTACGTGTTTTTCAACAGCACCATCAGTAGTATTTGCGGTGACTTCTGCCAGATTTTCCGCTGTACCGCTGAGAAGTGCAAGAACGGATTTTCCGTCTTTATAGAAATTCATTAATAAAAACCTCCTTTTAAATAAAATCTGCAATATATTTTATCACAAATAAAAAAATTTGTCAAGGAAAATTTTGTGAAAATTATTTAAATTTCTGTAAATTTTTCCACCTGCTCCGGAAAATTCTTGATAATATCATAATTCCGGTATTGAAATATTATTTTCTATAAAATACTTATTTATAATATTTTCTATTATTTTGACCGATTCATTATTATTGAAATCATACATAGATGTATATATAAACAATTCGACTATCATTTCAAGTGATTCAAGCAGTTCAGAAACATCATTTTCTGTATCATTGTAAAGTTCCATGAAAATATCATAATCGGGTCTGTAGGAAGTTTTAACTATACACTCCGGCATAATATCAGTGAATGAATATAAAGATTCGTCCCAGTAAGTATTATTCAGTTTTTCCATTACTGAAAAAAGTGGTTTCCAGTCTTTTGACGGATATTTCATAGACAGATATTTTTCTATACATAATATTGTAAACTTTATCCTGCCCTCAACGGACATATTTTTTAATTTTTCATTCATTATGATTCACCAGCGGTATTGAATTTTTATCCTCATCATAGAATACTATATTATCAATATATAAATTGGACTGGTTTTCACTTCCCCACCGCATTATAAGAAAATTTGCGTCGTTCATGGACTTATCCCAGCAGTAACCGCTTTCCGCAAGCAGAAACTTAAACTCACAGTGTACCGCTCCCGACATCGCAAGATTATATTCACCGCCCTGGGTTTGTGCGAAATCGTACCATTTTCCGTTACTTATGACCGTACCGCCACCGATACATATAGTTCCGGAAGCTTTTGTATTTATTCCGTCCTGATTGATATAGTCATCTGATACCGCATCTGCATAGACGTCAAACTCTATGCTACGTACTTCCGGAAGTTTTTCCGTACCTATCATTTCAGCAGTATTTATACATATTTTCTGTACTTTGCCGTCAATGTCAACTGTCATATCGTCGGTGAATTTCAGCATATTATTCCCGAGAACGTTTTCTATTGAAAGCCCACCTTGTGCGGAATTAATATCATCTGTTATTACAGAAGCAAATGAAAAATCGCCGTTATTGAAAGTCACAGCGTTTATGTCGTCAGACCGGACAGGTATATTTACAGACCATTTCCCTACCTGTGTACCGCATGAAACAGTAAACAAAAACAAACATAATATTAAATTTCTGTATTTCATTTCTTAAAATATTTCCCTCTGAAAGAACTCCAGAGGGACATTTAAACGTTATTATTTGTTTTTCTTCTTCATTGCTATTACAGAAACTCCGGCAAGTGCCATAGCTGTCAGTGCCGTACCTATACCAGAATCACCGGTTGGAGCAGGTGCATTTGCAATCGGTGCAGGAGTTGCAGGTATTGACGAGGCAGGAGCTGAATTTTCCGTTACATTAACGGTTGTTGTAGTTGTTGTTGCGTTATCCGCTGTAGTAGTAGTTGCAGATGTTGTTTCCGTTGTGGTTGACGTATCTGTTGCAGTTGCCGTTGTGGAAGCTGTTGAACCCTCACCGACTGTTGATATGTAATTTACCTTGATTTTTATTCCGCTTGTTGCAAGTGTCTTGTCCTCATCAATCTTTATGTTTGACTGGAGTATAAGGCTGTCGATAGTTTCGGAATCGTCATTAAGATTCCATGTGGCAGTGTAATCGCCGTCACCATTCAGCTTTACGGAAGCATTTCCGTTTTCATTCGGATTCCATGCACTGTTCATACCTACACTTCCGATAAGATAAGCACAGAGGTCTTCTGTTGTGCCGTCGGAATTGGTTTTTGTGGAGGTAGTGCCAAGACCCTCAACGGTAAAATTAACAACGATTTTTTCGCTTACAGATGTTTTTGTAGCAATATCTTCAATATTGCTTCCGCCCCATGTATTGCAGAGATTAAGCCTTACTTCGTTTGTATCGTCGCTTGTGGTGAGTGCTTTGGAAGATGCTGTATACGGAATATTTATGTCATCAGCATAAGCAGAAATCCCCATAGCTGACAGCGACAACACAGAAACTGCTGTTGTCAGTGCCGTAATAAATTTTTTGCTTTTCATATAAAAAACTCCTTTAATTTCACACTGGAAAAATTTTATCCGGAAATACCGGTACATTCAATATCATAAAGTATATCATGATTCTGATATTTTGTCAAGAGTATTACGAATAAATTCATGGAAAACTATTTCCTGTAATTTTGTATAATTTACTGTCATTCATTATCATTATCCGGAAATACAGTAAAATATATTAACAGTTGAAATTTCCGGCAGAAAATGTTATAATTATATTACAGAAATTTTTTTACAGGAGGTAAAATATATGAGTATCTTCGATGTTTTTGACAGAATTTCACATGATACCGCAAAAACTACCGGTACACCTGAATATATTATTGCAGGTCTTGGTAATTTCGGTATGGAATTTGACAATACCCGTCATAATGCCGGTTTCGGTGTAGTTGACAAACTCGCTGAACAGTACGGAACAACGATAAACAGAATGCAGTTCAAGGGCAAAACCGCTTTAGCAGATATAGAGGGTTTCAGGTGCCTGCTCCTCAAACCTACCACCTACATGAACAAAAGCGGTGAATCCATTGTACAGGCTATGGAGTTCTACAAACTCGACGTTGATAATCTCATTGTCGTATGCGACGACATTTCACTTGACTGCGGTAAAATACGTATACGTCGCAAAGGAAGTCACGGCGGTCACAACGGTCTCAGAAATATTATCGACCTTACCGGAAGAGACGACTTCTTAAGAATAAAAGTCGGCGTGGGGAAGAAACCTCACCCCGATTACGATTTAGCTAAATGGGTATTAGGTAAATTCCGTCCGGATGATATGGAAAAAATGAAAATATCCACTGAAAACGCCTGTGAAGCTCTTAAACTCATGATTCTCGACGAAACTGACGAGGCTATGAACAGATATAATTAAATCAAGAACAATTTCCCGATTGGAGACAATAAAATGAATTTTTTCAGAAATCTTTTCAGTGAACTTTCCGGATATAAAAACCTGTGCGAAGTCATTGAAAAAAATATATCACCTGTTTCCGTGACAGGTCTTTCACATATACACAGGGCAAATCTTGTATACGCACTTACTACCGACAGAATAAATTTACTTATAACAGGTTCGGAAGCGGAATCCCGAAGAATTTGCGACGATATAAATATGATGTCCAGTGAGGAAACGGCTGTAATTTTTCCGTCCAAGGAACTCATCTTCACACCGGTAGACACTTCCAACCACGAATACGAACATATGCGTATATCAGCACTTTCCAAAATACTGAAACGCCGTTCCGGTGTTATATGTGCCAGTACTGAAGCCATAATGCAACCTACTATTCCCACAGACAAACTTATTTCCGCCAGTACAGAAATCAAAACCGGTCAGGAACTCAATGTAACTGACTTTATAAACGAACTCGTCCGCACAGGCTATCAGCGGTGCGAAAAAGTAGAGGGGGCTTCACAGTTTTCCGTAAGAGGTTCTATTATAGACATTTTCCCTGTACAGACCGATAAGCCTGTACGTATAGAACTATGGGGCGATGAGATAGACTCCATTTCAGAATTTGAAACCGATTCACAAAGACGTACAGAAAATCTTGAAAGTATAAGTATTCCGCCCGCTAATGAAATGCTTTACGACAATGAAATACTTGCCGGAAAAATAGAAACACTCATAAAAAAAGTACGTGGAAAACGTATAAATTCAGTACGTGAAAATCTCGGCAGTGACATCACAAGATTAAGAGCAGGTGAAATACTTCCGCATAGTCAGAAGTATTATAACCTGATTTACGATACACCGGCGACAGTTTTCGACTATATCGACGGAGTTGTATTTTTCAGCGATTATTCTTCCGTAATGGATAACGCTTCCGGAATAACTCTCCGTCACAATGAAGATGTTAAACTTCTTATTGAAGAAGGTCAGCTATGCAGAGGTCTTGACGGTCATATAACCGAACTCCCACAGATTCAGAAACTCGCCGAAAATCATATATGCCTTTATATGAGTAATTTTCTGCAGGGTGGCGAACGCATAGACTACAAACGCATAATCAGTTTCGAGGCTCTCCAGACTGCCGTATGGGGCGGTGAAATGAAACAGCTTACCGAAGATTTAACCGACTTCATAAGAAAAAAATACCGGATTATCCTGTGTGCCGGTAGCGAAAAAACTTTACCTGTTATACGTGAGGACTTACAGAAAAATAATATTCCGTGCGATATATACAATGATGACATAATACTACAATCTGGAAGAATATGTCTTATGTCGGGAAGTTTCAGCGGTGGCTTTGAATATCCCGAAAATAAAACCGTACTCATTACACAGGGGCGGTCAATGGATACCCGAAACAAAAAACGTCGCCGAAAGAACAAAGCTGAAGAAATACGTAGTCTTGCGGATATCGCTGAGGGCGATTTAGTAGTACATTCCGGTTACGGTATCGGACGTTTCATAGGTATACGCAAACTTGAATTTGAAGACGTCGTAAAGGATTATATAACAATTCAGTACGCCGGTACGGATAAATTATATATACCTGTAACACAAATGGATATTGTATCAAAATATATAGGTTCTCGTGACGAAAGCGGTGTCAGACTGAATAAACTTTCCTCTAACGAGTGGCAGAAAACAAGAAACAATGTCAGACGGTCAGTAAAGGATATGGCACACGAACTTACAGAACTCTATGCCAAACGTGAACAAAGTAAAGGTTTTGCGTTCTATCCCGACGACGAAATACAACACGATTTTGAGGAACGTTTTCCGTATATGGAAACTGATGACCAGTTACAAGCAATATCGGAAATAAAATCCGATATGGAAAGTATAAGACCTATGGAAAGGCTATTATGTGGTGATGTCGGTTTCGGAAAAACTGAAGTTGCATTCCGTGCAGTAATGAAGTGCGTACTTGCCGGTAAACAATGTGCATTATTAGCACCAACTACTGTACTCGCATACCAGCACTATCAGACCGCTTTAAGACGTTTTGAACAGTTTCCGGTAAATATAGAACTCCTTTCAAGATACCGTACTACTAAACAACAATCGGAAATCCTTAAAAAACTGAAGCAGGGCAGAATTGATTTTCTTATAGGTACGCACAAAATTATTCAGAAAAGCGTTATATTTAAAGATTTGGGTCTTGCAATAATCGACGAAGAACAGCGTTTCGGGGTAGCACATAAGGAAAAGTTTAAAGAAGCCTTCAACGGTATTGATATACTTATGTTATCGGCGACACCTATTCCACGTACTCTTAATATGGCTATGTCCGGAATCCGTGATATGTCTGTACTGGAAGAGCCACCGCAGGACAGGCAACCGGTACAGACTTATGTAGTAGAGTACAATAACAGTATGATTATTCAGGCTATAACACGTGAATTACGTCGTGGCGGACAGGTTTATTATATCCATAACAGAATAGATACTATCCAGTCACGGACGGCACATTTACAGGAATATTTTCCGGAAGCCCGTATAGCTTTCGCACATGGTCAGATGAATGAGGAAAAAATGTCTGATATATGGGAAAAACTCGTTGAACATGAAATAGATATACTCGTATGCACAACTATCATAGAAACCGGCGTGGATGTTCCGAACGTCAATACACTTATTATAGATGATGCTGACCGTTTCGGACTGTCACAACTCTATCAGCTGAGAGGACGTGTAGGACGTTCCAACAGGAGAGGTTATGCGTATTTCACATATCAGCGTGACAAGGTTCTGACGGAAATAGCCTCCAAACGTCTGAACGCTATGCGGGAGTTCACACAGTTCGGAAGCGGTTTCCGCATTGCTCTCCGTGACCTTGAAATACGTGGAGCGGGTAGCATTTTAGGCGGTAAACAACACGGTCATATGGAAGCCGTCGGCTATGATATGTATCTGAAACTTCTTTCCGAAGCCGTTGCCGAAGAACGTGGCGAAAAACCGGAAAAAGTTCCGGAATGTCTCATAGATGTACAGATAAATGCACATATTCCGGAAAATTATATTTCAAGTCTCAATCAGCGTATAGACGTATACCGTAAAATCATGACACTTAATACTTCCGACGACAAAACAGACCTCATAGACGAACTCATAGACCGTTACGGCGAACCACCCGAAGCTGTAACCGGTCTTATTGAAATATCCCTGCTCCGTAATAAAGCATCACATAGCGGTATAACTGAAATCTCACAGAAAAACGGTGCTATGTACTTCTATACGGAATACCTCTCTACTGAACAGGTTTTGGCACTCTCCGGCAACTATAAAGGACGCATAACTTTCAACGGTTCGGGTAAATCCTACGTTGCTATAAAGATTTCCCCTAAAACAAAGCCTTTCGATATGATGAAGGAAACTATTGACATAATAAGTAATGCATAATTTTTACTGATAATCCCTTGACAAATTCGTATGAAAATATTATAATATAATTAAATAAAATATGAAAGGAACGGTAATTTTTCTATGAATTTATTCAAAAAAACTGTAGCAGGAATTTTAATATCATGTATGACGGTTTCTGCTATTCCGTACTCAAACAACTACATTTCAGGCGATGTTTCAGCCGTATCAGAAAATGTTTCTGATACTATGACATGGGATACCCTCCGCATAGGTGGAGCAGGTTTTACATCCGGTATAGTGACAGGTCAGAAAGAAATGTATCTCCGTACAGATGTCGGCGGTGCTTACAAATGGGACTATGATAAATCCGAATGGGTACAGCTTTTCGGATTCCTCAACGAAAATGACAGAGGTTTACTCAGTGTCAAGGGTATGGCTATAGACCCTACTGACGATAACACAGTTTATTTCCTTTGCGGATGTGCTTACTTCTCCGGTGCAAGAACGGTTATTTTCAAGACTACCGACGGCGGTAAGACTTTTACAGAATCTGATGTCACTGAACACATACAGGTACACGGTAACGGCGACGGACGTGAATGTGTAGAGCCTATCGCCATTGACCCCGATAACCCCGATACCATTTATGCCGGTGGCGACGTTACCGCAGGTAAGTCCGCCCTTATAAAATCCACTGATGGCGGTAAAACATGGAACGCTGTAACCGGTTACGACGATTTAGGACTTTTCACAGAATCCCTTAAATACCCCTCATGGACTGACCACATGGTAAGAGGTACTGAGGGTAAGGAATACAACGCACAGAATGGTATTGGTTGTATTCTGATTGAGGACGGCAAAGTATATGTAGGTACTTCCGTAACCGGTCAGGCAAATATACACGTTGCCGACGTTAAAGACGATAAGTTTGAAGTACTTACTAAAGACCTTCCGGATGCAAATTATCCGTGTTCCATAACAAGCGACAAAAACGGTAATATATTCTTTACTTATATAGCCGGTCTCGCATTTGCCGGAAGTGCAGGCGGTGCATATAAGTATGATACAAAAACAGGAAAAGTTTCCGATATTACCCCACCAAAAAGCGGAGCTATCGGCATGGTTGAAGCAGACGATACAGACCCGAACAAACTTGTTGCCCGTACCTGTGGTGTATGGGCTGACCAGTGGTACGAGGAAGAATGGACAGACGGTTCTATAGCATGGGGTGACCATTTCTTCCGCTCCACTGACGGCGGTGAAACATGGCAGGATATTACCCCTGGTGCTGGCGAAACTATCTATGATGCCAACGGTTCACATAAGGAATTTGTTTCGCTCCCTATGGATACAAACGGTTATGACTGGATTTACGGAAAGGCTTGTCACTGGGGTAGCGGTATTCTTATTGACCCTCGCAACCCCGACAGAATACTTATGACTTCCGGTAATGGTGTTTTCGCCTGTGATAACGTATGGGACGAAAAAGGCGTACAGTTCTACTTCCAGCCCGACGGCGTTGAAGAAGTAGTTGCCCTTGACTTTGTAAGTGTTCCTGGTGGAAGTCCGTTCTCGGCTATCGGCGATTATGACGGCTTTGAACATCTTGACGAAGATGTGATAGGTTTACAGTATAATCCTAATATGGGTTCAACAAGTGCTATCGCATACTGTCCGGCAGATACGAAAGTTATGGCTCGTGTAAGTGAACATGATGCTAAAGGTTACTACAGTCTTGATGCCGGTAAGACATGGGAAGAACTTAAATTCCAGAGTGGTGGCGGTAAACTTGCTATCACAAAACTTGATGACGGCAAATACAGAATCATAAAGGCAAATGCCGATAACGCTTCAATAAGTTATACAGATGATTTCGGTGCAACATGGGAAAATGCTTCCGGTCTTGAGGGTACAAAGACAACATACCCGCTTGTTGACCCGAATAATCCGGCAATAGTATACGGTTCGGGAATAAAATATAATTCCTACTGGTCTTCCGATATGTCCAAAAAAGAACCTACCCTCGACGATGCACAATATGATTTCTATATAAGTACCGATTACGGCAAGACTTTCACAAAGTCTGTAGTATGCAAGTATGACGAATGTGACCATACAGGTGACCTCGCATACATTTCAGAAGATAAAGTTGCTATGGCTGTCGGCTGGAATGGTCTGTACATTATCACAGACGGCGGAAAGAATATCGAAAAATCTGACGTATTTTACGCAAAGACAGTCGGTTACGGCGCACCCGAAAAAGACGGTGACCCGAATACGCTTTATATATACGGCAAGCCTGCTGAAGAAGACGTTGAAGGTATTTATCGTTCACAGGACGGCGGTAAAACATGGGTATGTATCAATACTGACCACCTCTACGGCGGAACAGGTAACGGAAACTTTATAGTCGGCGATATGAATGAATTTGGTAAAATTTATATGTCAACGGTAGGTTGTGGTATTGTTTACGGTGAACTTTCCGACGGTACTGTTGAACCTCCGAAGCAGACTACTACTACCACCAAAAAGCCCGACGGTACAACCACTACCACAACTGCTACTACAAGTAAACCTGATACAAGTAATTCCGATAAAATTCTTTACGGCGACGCTAACTGCGATGGTGAAGTATCCCTTGCAGATGCCGTACTGATAATGCAATCGATTGCAAATCCGGAAGAATTTAAACTTGAAGAACAGGGTAAGAATAATGCGGACATCGTAAACAGAGGCGACGGAATTACACCAAATGACGCTCTCGCTATACAGATGATAGGTATAAATCTTCTTAAACAGGAAGACCTGCCTGTTGATAATATAGATTTATAATCAGATACAGAAAATTTTTCTACAGGTGATAAATTATGGGCAAAATAAAAATGGGTGGCAGTGCCACTATGGAATTTGACCCTGATTATTATGAATTTTATATTGCAGTATCAGTAATCAGCGGTACTTCCGGAAATGCAGTCACAAAAGGGCGTAAACGTACAGAAGAAATTCTAAAACAATTAAGAGATAAACTCAGTATTGATATTAATAACATCTTTCTTAAAGACGAAAAAACAAAATCCCTTTACAACAGAAAAGACGGTTACCAGTTTGAAAAGAAATTCTATTTTCGTTATAAAGCGGATAATCGCATAACAGAAAATATAGTATCACTTCTTGAAAATATGTCAGATGTTGAATATGATGTAAAGTTTAAACTGGAAAATGAATCCGAAAAAGAACAGCTTGTATTATCTTCAGCAATCAACAACGCTAAGGAAAAAGCTGAAAAACTCGCCGAAGCTCTCGGAAGTCATATAAACGGCTTCAAAGAAATAACATATGAATTTGATGATGATGTTTATTACGGTGCTGACATGGATTATATGTGTGCCTGTGCAGATGACGATTCTGAAAAATCCCTTGCTTCAGACCTCAAAAACCCTAAAATAGAAATATCAAAAACTGTTGAAGTCATCTGGCTTACTGACTGATTTAACACGCAAAATACAAAAAATCCTCTTATTCATGAGAATAAGGGGATTTTTTTAAGTATTTTACTTTACATTCTGTAACCGTCGTCATATACGCCGAGAGCATTAGGAATCCCTGACAGTACGCTGATATTATATGCATTTCCATACGAAAACTCAGGTCTTGCACAGTAATGACAATGACTTCCGGTAGAAGAGCCGGTACTTCCTTCAACGCCTATAACGTCCGTAATTCTGACCGTATCACCGGATTTTACTCTGATTTCCGAAAGATGTCCGAAGTAATAGAAATTTCCGTTGTTGCTTCTGATACAGACGTACAGCCCGAATCCCTGAAAGTGATTGGCAGGATTTTCCCAGCCTGCATAGTGTACGATACCATTCACGGTACTGTGAATTTCTTTACTGTCGATTCCCACGAGGTCTAAACCATCGTGGGAACGTCCTTTAAATTCTTGTGTAACCCTGAATTTTCCCATATATGGTGAGTCCATATTTCATTCTCCATTCTTATTTTTTACAAACCGGACTTTATAACAAAATCTTTAATCCTGACCGTTATATTTCCCTTTTATTTCCCGATTCGGATATTTATAGTATAGTGCATATTTTTTGATTTGTCAAGATGTTTTTCACTTTAAAAATGAGACCGAAAATTTTATGCAAAATATAAAAATTCCGATAAAAAACCCTCACAACTCCGAGAGCCATGAGGGTTCTGTTTTAGTTATTATGATTTTTTGTCAGTTAATTATTTCTGGTCAGCGATAGCAGCCTGTACCGCTATNCGCTATCGCANGAGTGAAATCTTCAAAATCCGNCTTGTNTTTTCGTCCNTTGATATTGCANGTTTTCGGCTGATTATCGCNTGTAAACCGCAGATACCAGTCAAAAGAGTTTTCATTGACTACAATCTTCTCAACAAACGCTTCAACAACACTTTCGGGAACGTCCTTGTCTGATTCAAAGTCGATATATCTTTCAAGTGCATATCTNANAATNGTTATTCTCTCCTCATAGTCGGGAGTTTCNTATTCTTCANTNGTTTCATANGGNGAAAGTTCTGCTATCTGTTCCCTNAGTTCAGATACTTTTATTTCAATATCGGCTTTCTGAGAAAGAAAAATTTCCTTTGAGATTTCNCCGTCNGCCCTCATNGTAATCAGATTGCCCATACGCTTTTCAAGTTTGGCTATTTCATTGTTTTTCTGCTGAATCAAATCAGAATTGTCTTCTGTTGTGATTTTGTCAGATATATTTTTTTCAAGCATTTCATTAGCAATNGCAAGAATACGGGATTTATTTTTCAGATANTTTCTGAAAATATGTTTAGCCATCATCTGTAANTTCCAGCCTGCTATCATCTGTGAAGTACATATATCGTCAATCGGCAGACCTTTTTTAAGTCTTGTTTTTACTGTTCCGTTGCGGATTTGCGAATAGCACTGATAGCCATACTGNACACCATTTGACGAATTATGCCANACTTTCCGATTGAACGTACAACCACACGAACATACAAGCAGTCTGCACCATACATCAGAAACAGGCTTTTTCCCGATTTCTTTGCGTCCTGTCTTGTTATTCGGATTTTTTATTCTTCTGCTTTCCATAATTTCCTGTACCTTGTTAAATTCTTCTTCGCTGATAATGGGTTCATGTCTGCCACGTACNCTNAGACGNTCTATTTCACCGAAGTTATTTATTTTTTTCTGTTCGAGATANTCAGGCGTNAACTGCTTNTGATACTCAATAATTCCTGCATANAANGNATTNNGNAGAATTTTACTGATATTTGATTCATACCAACGNTTTTTNCCCATTGAAGTAAGAATACCCTCTTNTTCAAGTNNGAACTGTATCTGTCTTACACCCATTCCGTCAAGATACCAGTCNTAAATTTTNCGNACNGTCCGAGCCTGTTCGNGATTTATAACAAGGTCTTTACCTTTTCTATCGTAACCGAGTATATTTCCGTTACCGTAAAATGTGCCGTTTTCCATAGAAGTCTGCTGACCGCTTTTCACACGGATTGAAGTCTTACGGCTTTCGTCCTGTGCGAGCGTTGCCATAATNGTNAGNCTNAGTTCTCCGTCACCGTCAAAAGTCCTGATATTGTCGTTNATGAAGTAAACTTCAACNCCNATAGCTTTCAGTTGCCTTGTNTACTGCAATGTATCAACGGTATTNCGNGNGAATCTTGAAACTTCCCTTGTAAGTATAAGCTGAAATTCNCCNTTTTCNGCATCAGNCAGCATTTTCATNAACTGCGGNCGTTTCTGTGCNGATGTNCCNGTTATACCCTCGTCNACATAAGAACGGATAAAAGTCCATTCAGGGTGCATAGCAAGAAGTGGCTTATACCAGTCAAGCTGATTTTCGAGTGCGGACAGCTGTGCTTCGTGTTCTGTGGAAACTCTTGCATAAATAACTACATTTTTCTTGGAAAAAGTGTCATTATAGCTGTACATATATATTCCTCCTTTATTTCCTAATTTGGATNTTTATAGTATAGCGCATATTTTTTCATTTGTCAAGATGTTTTTCACNNTATTTATCAAAAATTTTNNTATAGATGTGTTTTGAGATTTCTCCNTTCTTATAAAGACATTCTATCAGCTTTAAAGCTGCATAAATNTCCTCTTTTGTCGCATTTTCAATGCCATTCTTTNTNTNTTTCTCTGATGACATAGTTTTCTCCTTAATAGCAGGTACTGCCCCTGCTTTCTCTTTTTTTATTCAAGTTCTGTTTTTCTTGCGGAATGATTTTTATAAATTTCAAAGCCTTACGGTATTTTGACTTAAGTTGCTCCAGTTCTGAAATTTTTTCAGTACTCTTTTTCAACTGTTCACGGGAAAAATGAGCAGGCT
The DNA here is from genome assembly GCA_014799765.1 of Ruminococcus sp. Classification (GTDB taxonomy): domain Bacteria; phylum Bacillota; class Clostridia; order Oscillospirales; family Ruminococcaceae; genus Ruminococcus. The sequence continues at coordinate 13,452 of JAAVHK010000032.1, read as the reverse complement.
GTTTATATTTATCAAGTTCGTTAGTCAGAAATTTAACCTGTACTTCCAAATCGGTGACTTTCTGCAATAGTTCATCGTTTTCAGACTTTAACTTCTTAGTCTGCTTTACGCTTGCAACCTGTTTTTTCGCAAGGTCTGATAAGGTCTGATAAGTTCTGAAAATCTTCCTTTGAAAGAGAAATTTTATTCCTGCTGAATCGGGATTTTTTCGTTTCAATGCTGTCGATTTCCACAATTTTAACTTTCTTTTCAGTAGCTGTTTTCAATTCGTCATTAAGTGCATCAAGTTCAGACTGCGATTTTTCATTCTCAGCTGTGAGCTGTTCAGCTTTTCGGCGTTGCTCCTTGTATTCCGAAACTTCCAAAGTTCCACGTGCTTTTTCAGGCGGTAACGGTTCGATTCCGTGACGACGACAGATTTCATTCAGCACTTCAACTTCTTTTTCTCTCCAACGTGCAATAGCCTGTTTTCCCTCACCGTAACCCATCTCCTTGAGTGCTTGTGCGATTCCGTTCTGGGTATCCATACCACGCTTATAATGTCCGATTGGTATGTAGTCAATATGCAGATGCGGAGTTGCCTCGTCCATATGCAGAACGGCATTGAATACATGAAAGTTCGGATTTCTTGACTGGAAACCGTTCATGTACTCCGTCAGACAGTCCGCAACAAGCTGAAAATCTTCTGTTCCATATCCGGAATCTTCCATTTTTCCAATCTGGACTACATCTTCATAGAAACTCTTTCGCTTATCGCTTGCTGTAATCACAGAATTTGACGGCTTGCAGTGGAATAGATGTTCATAATATGTACCGTGGATTTTGCGGTCATTTCTTTTCTGTTTGGAATTGTATCTCATAACTGCTCCGCCAAAAAGTTCCTCGTACACTTCCCCGATAGGTTTTGCAATGAATGTCACGTTGTTAGCAATGCGATTTCTGTCAACATTATTAGCGATAAAGTTTCTATTGTTGTGCGTGATTGAACCTTTTCCCCGTCCGAATGATATTCTCTTGTACTTCATAATTTTTCCTTTCCATAAGTAGAAAATACTATCGCAGGAAACGGCTGGATAGTCGGATTTACAAAGGGCTTACGCTGTTTGTAACGCCTTAGTACTTGCGACATCAGTGTGACCACTAATATCACAAGTACACGGCGCTCTGCGAGGCTGAACGGCAGATAAATCTGCCGAAATTACTTCTGAAAATAAGAAATCAGGTCAGCCTTGTTGACGAGAATTTTTCCACGCTTATCCTCACCTGTGCGGATAAATTTCACCTTGTTCTGTGATACAAGTTTGCGGACAGTGTTCTCGGAAAGTTCCTTGATTTCCTTAAAGCATTCCTTGACCGTGAACATCTCAACAGGCTTTTCGGCAGTTTCAGAAATTTCTGTATCATTCTTAAGCTGAATTAACAGGTTCATAATCTGGTCTATTATTTTTTCTTTCTCAATCTTTGTCATAAAAAACTCCTTTTTCTCTCTTATCGAGTTTTGTATTTTGTGAACTTTTAACATTATCGACATTATCGACAAAATATAATAAAGTGTCAATTGTGCTGAAAATGTTGATAGTTCAGATTTTCGGATTTGTGTAAATCATAATTCCACTTTTATTATTTCCGTTCGCTCCCTTGACGGTTTCACGGCGGATATAGCCGTATTCTTCCAGCATTTCAGAGGTTTCGTTGAAGTCCTGAGCGTTCTTGAAAAGCGTACATCGGCAAATTCTGTACAGGTCATTCTGACGAATCTTATAAATATTTTTCGCCTTGATTTTCTCAATAACTCGCTCCGCTTTGACCGTACCAATATCAATATCACTTTGTCCATAGGCAAAAATCGCCTGTTCACGATAATAATTTGCAATCTCAATCGCAGAACAAAGAGTGTCCAGACTTACATTAACTTCGGCAGGATTTCTGTTGTCAAGTTCGCATCTTACGCAGTGAATTATTCCGCAGATTCGCAGAATCAGACCATGATATTTTCCACCCCAGTCACGGCAGAATGCCATTTCAGTGAGCAGATTTTTTTCAATGAAATTGTTGTAATAATCAACAAATTCTTTAAAAGCCTTGCTATCAAAATGCAGATATGTTTCATTTTCGTCATAATATGTAAATTTTTTATGCAGAAGTCTGTAAATCAAATGCTGATAATTTTCAGCGATATTTTTCGGTATTGGCTGAGTGTCGTACTTCCTCTGCCCGATATTGCTACTTGGAAAACAATAAATAAGTCTTGAAATCAAACCACTTCCACGGAATGCCGTGTTGTTTATCATGCTGTCGAACACATAAGGCCGGCACGCAAGACAAATCGACACATACGGACGTTTCAATGTGATACTGTCTCTGCCGACACGGTCACTTATGTAAGTTTCACCGTTATAAGACTTAAGTATCAAGTCAAGATTCGGAATGTTATTCGAGTAGCGACCGTTGAAGTTTCCGAGCATACCAGCTTCGTCCGAAATCATCAGCAGAGACGTATTGTCGTAAAGCAATCGCACAAGTGCTTCTGGTGTAACATCATCAACAACGATTCGTCTAAAATTATTGTCCTGAATATTGCTGATTTTTGTCTGTAAATCAGCGATTTCGTCCGCTGTAACATCATTTTTCTTTTCAAGTGCAAGCAATTGACTTTCAAGAATTTTTCGCTCTGCCTGACATTTGAAAATATCGGTTTTATTCTGTTCATTCCAGTCGTGCGTGAACTGCACAAAAGGACGTTTTATCGCCGAAATTACAGGAGATTTCTTGAAACTCGGTTCGGCAATCGTGAGTGCATCAATTACAAGCGGTTCGGTATGGTCATATTTTCCCGACATTCTGTAAACTCCCGAAAAACAGTAGCTTATTGAGGAAATCAGAGCTGTTCCAGCCATTGCAATATCTGTAGATGTGCTTTCAGCGATTGCTAAAGTCATATCACGCAGAATCGGTGGAAGTGCGTTTGCAGGATAGTGAATCAAATCTGATTTGTCCGAACGTAATGGCGTTGGCATTGACCATTCATTTTCATTCATAGGCATTTCCCTTCCTTTAAATAGTTATGAAATAAAATGTAAATTTTCAAAATTAGTTATTGCATTTTGTTCTGATGTATGGTATAATAATGCGTATAGAAAAATATGTTTATTCTTAATTTATATTTTTATTTCATTGCTTATAATTATATCGCATTTAAATGCAAATATCAAGTGAATTTTTATATAATTACGCAACTTTGTATAATTTCACAAAAATAAGGAGATGAACTATTTATGTTTTGGAAGAAGTTCCAATACCTTTCCGACCTTAAAGGAATGAAACCACACTCTGTATTAAAAGAACTCCAAATATCATCAGGTTCAGCGAACAACTGGAAAAAAGGTACGATACCAAACGGGGAAATATTGAAGAAAATCGCTGAATATTTTGGCGTTTCAATAGATTCTCTGCTTGATTTTTCAGAAAACGCATCGGTCAATCTTGCGAGCAAGAAGTCGATTTTCAAAAAATTAACTGCAATTCCTCAAAGATTCAACAGCTTACGAGCTGTAATTGAAACAACCGATGAGCAGAAACTCGCAATCGCAAAATATGTGGGTTGTCCTATATGGTGGCTCTTGAATGATAGTAATATCGCTTTTGAGGAAAGAAACGAAACTGAAACTGTTGATTCAGGTATAATTTTCACAATTCTCGATATAATGGACGGCTGTGCAGACAATGATATTGACAAAGCAATGCAGATTCAGCTTTCAAGAGCTGTAATCCATAATCTTGAAAAGCACGGATTTAACGCTGAAAAACTTTCAGAATTAACTGCTGAGAGCATAGACCAGCATAAATTAAAATTTATATTAACCGGTGAAAAAAATAAAGATCAGTCTCTCAACTATGGTCTTAACTATTCCGATTTATGCTATATTAAAGCATTAACTGGATTAGAATATACAGATATGTTTAAGAAAATATCATAACTTTCTGAAAAATAAAAATACCCTTAGAGTCATTCTAAGGGTTAAATATTATGAACGTCTGATTTTATAATATTCCAAAACTTCCAAAATAGCTTTATCTTGAGTAGTAATATCGCTGTCACTGAATTTATTAAGTGCTATAATTTTTTCGGCTTTTTCTTTTCTTTTAGGTGAAAGATTGCGGAATTTTTCCCACCATTCATTAGTCAAATTGCAGTCGTCGTCGGAGTGAGAGGTATAACGTTCAGCTAAACGTTCACGAAGTTCTGCATCATATTTTCGTCTGTAGATGATAAAAGTTTCAGGCATCCACAGAATTTTCCTGAACTCATTAACATCACGACCGAAAGCCTCTTCAAAAAAGTCCTTACCTCTTCCGATTTTTCCTTTTGTGGAATTTAAAACTGCTTGTATTGCACGTATAAATTTTCTGTTCCAATGTTTGCCTATGTAGTTTCTGTTATTGTAGAACTCAGGGTCATCAATAGGGTGATATTTCATAGGAAACGAATAAACAGTAACATCAAGTTCTTCACATAATTCTATGTTGATTCTCATTCTCTCGTACAGGTCTTCGGGTTTGTCCATGAAGTTATAAAGCAGATAATTTGACAAATCTTTTATGCCATATTTTGCTGCTATTCTTACTGCCTTTTTATATATTTCTCTCTGTTCGTAATGGTCAAATGCGATTCTAAGAGGACGTATATTTATTTCAGCCAATTTCGACATTTTTTCATCGGTAACAAGTCTTGCATCTACTCCCTGATTGAAGTCAATATACCTGACACGTTTTCCGAACTTAAAAAATTTATCATAATAGTTTTTAGCAGTTTTATGAAATTCAAATACCGCATTTTTCTGTACTGTTTCGGGATAAAGCAGTCCGAGGCTTTCACGTTGAATATAGAACTCACCGGCTTCTTCGTCAGAAAGTTTTTCGGCTATATCGTCATATATTGATACTATTTTTCTGAAATATCCTCTTAAATTATAGTCAGACTGAATGTTTTTGATTGCAATATCGTACTCATTCGGTAGCTGATACTTTGCACCTTTTTCAAATCCACACGCTTTTATCTCGTCTATTATCGCATCAAAACACGGTGAGGCAAATACATTGTTATCCATTAAAAGTAAGTCACGCCTCGTACCAAAATGTTCGTCAACATATTCAATCTGCTCTCTTATGCCGATATAATCCTTATAATTCGGCTCTAATCGTGAGACCGCACAAAATGCACATTTTCTGATACAACCACGTGTCATATATCCGAAGTATGCGTTACTTGCCGGATATTTATAATCTATTTCCTCCAGAATAGAGTAATCCAAAGGAAGTTCGTCAATAATATCTGTATTGCCCTCGTCGATATCTCCCGGTTTGTCGAGAAGTCCTTGATGTGGACGTATTCCCGTATCTCTGAACATCTGTTCGGGCAGAATAGATGACGCTATCCCTCCGACTAACATTCTTCCGTCAGGTTTGCAGAACTCTTTTGCCTTATTTATCGTCTCGACAGTCCTGCTCCAGTAGAACGTAAACAATGTCGTTACACCGACTATATCGAATCTCGCATAGTCTTTTTTCATGAACTTCTGACGGTATTCTTTTATAATATCTTCGTATTTTTCACGGAAATCCGGTATTTCATCAAGAAAAGAATATTTTCCTGTTTTTATGTACTCCATCATCTTCGGAAAATACTTCCCTAATGTCGTATCATTGACTTCCTCATAAAATTCCTCGCACAAAATCCGTGATGCAAAAAATCTTAAATCGCCTTTGAAAAACCGTACGTCATCATCACAACGACGAAAATATGTTGCAAGTTTCATCAATCCCATCGGCGGATATTTATTCTTGTAATCGGGTTCTATAAGCAATATTTTACGATTCATTTATATTCTTCCTCTATCTTATTTATAATAATTTCAGCTGTCTTGTCGTCTGTATTATCCTTTATGATACCCCATATTCTACTGACCAGTTTTCTTTCTTTTTTGTTAAGTTTTGAAAGCTTATCCACTCGATGAGCCGTTTTTTTACTACTCGGAGCAGGTACATTTTCACGTATTTCAACGGAATTTGTAGCAGAAACTTCAGATTTTTTTCTGTCACTATGCTCTTTTGCTATTCCGTTTGCCACTTTTTGTAAAACAGAATCAGTCTCTGTATTTCCAGTAGTTTGTTTTAATTTGTCAATTTTTTTCCGTGCCTCAATCGCTTTACTTTCCGCCTCTTTTAAAGTACTTTCAGCCTTAGCAATATCCTCAGAATCAATATAGTCACCATTATTTATTTTTTTCTGATGCTCCAGAGTTTTTTTCTGAAAATCTTCAATTTTTTTGAAAGAGCTATTTAAACTTGAAGCATTATAATAAACTTTCTGAAGAACATCTTTAAAATAACGCCTTATTTCGTCTTCAAACTTAACTCTCATTGTATTTTCATTAAAGTAATCACGTTGTGAATTTGGTATCAGGTCTTTCGATACGGCAAAAAGTTCGCCTATAAAATAGTGCTGTCCCCTGTCCTCTTTGAATAACTTCTGTAAAGCATCTTCGCTACCTATCTGAATATTTTCCTTACGAAGACGTATTCCACGCATTTCACAACCTTTTTCAATAATACCCTTGAATTGCGATATTCCAAACCAAAGCCACATTATAAGATTACCGTTATCATCATAGAAGTCTTTAAATTCTACTCCTGAAATATCGTCTTCACCCTTGCTTGTCCTGAATTTAGAGGAGTATTTTTTTGATATATCATCTTCGCCATTCAAGGAAATATTATATTCATCTATTTTATAGCCGATTTCCTTAGCATGAGCGTAAATTTCTGACTGATAAATAAAAGTATTCTTGTATCTTACAGGTGCAACAAACGAAAGGTAATTCTTTACTTCGTCAAAATTCAACAATTCAGTGTTTTCCTCGTTTACTCCGATAAGTTCTACTCTGAACCAATGTTCATCAGTGACTGTGTTATCCGGTATATCCTCAAATTTATATATCTGATTTAGTACTCCACTTGCAGTAAATTTTTCGCCGTTGATGTTTCTGTTGAGAAGTTCCCGCATTTTCTTAGCATCACAACGCATAACAGATATAACATTTTCGCCCTTTGCCTTTGATGTGAATATCAGTTCCCGACAATATGCAAGTCCGCATAATCTTCCGATACCTCTGAAACCTTTATCCTCACCGATTTTTTTACTTGAATCTGCTATATCTGCAAGAGTTTTCCGGAAATCTGCCTGCGGAATACCCGTAGCATTGTCTTCAATGGAAATAGTACGTCTTTCTTCGTCAAGCCATATCTCTATACGTCCTTCGTCTGTTGACGTCAAAATACCAAGTTCAACCGCTTTGTCTATCTGGTCACAGGCGTTCTGTATGTACTCACGGAATATTACTTTTGAATCTTTATACATACCGGTTGTAAGATTTTCCAGTATATTCGCACCGAAAATATATTCGTCCATAATTATAACTCCTTATTTCTTGAATTGTTTATATATAGGTTTCGGAAATTTTATCTTCAATAAAGAACGGAAAATAGGATTCTGTATAAGATAATCACCCTGCTCCAGCCTCGTGAGCATATTTTTATACGTTGACGGAAGACTACTGTAATCTTTTGTCGACGTCTCAATAGAATTTGTTCGTCCGTAAGCGTGAGTTGAACAGTTTCCTGTAACTCTCTGGTGTATGTTTGAACGGAACTGTTCCGCACCAAACAGTACTACTCCTAAAGAACGTCCACGTTCCGTTACATCGAGAATTTCCCTTAAAATCGGTGATGATTTTGATGTATCTTTTGAGGCGTACTTATTGAGCTCGTCAATAAATATTACTATCCTTGACGGCGGTTTAACACCATTTTCGCCGTCGTACTCGCCTAATTTCAGGTTATATATCGTCCGGACGGCATCTCCGAACACAAAAGCCTGCTTATCTTCCGAAAGTTTGGCAATATCAATTACGCATACATCATTTGCCTTGATATGCTTTAACTCCTCCGCAAGTCTGCACTCACTTTTGCCTAAAACAATTCTGTTCGCAAACATAGGGTCATTATTCAGTGCCTTGTTGATGATTCTTTTAAATTTACGCCAGCTTAATACAGAAATTTCATTTGAATTACGTTGCTGACCTTTTGTTGACTGTGAACTTTTTGAAAGTTCATTTATAGTTTCTTTAAACTTACTCCATGTAGATATATCTTTGAAATCAGGGTCACTACTATCTATAATCTTACTTATAATTGCATCCATAGTCTGCTGTGGGTCATCAACATCGGCAAAAAGCATCTCTATACTTTCACGGTCATCTTCGTAAGTATATTTGAATTTCTGAAGTTTTTTATCCTCTATATAGTCTTCAATCTCTTCTTTTGTCAGATATGTAGAACGTTTTTCGGACATACTGTCATAGTATGGTATATAATAGTGAACCTGTTTGAATGGTTCTGTTGAAAGTCCAAGACTTTTATATTCTGCGTATACACGTTGACGTTCTTCTTCATCTTCTTCGGAAAAATCATTTTCCCTGTCTATAGCCATTAAGTCCCTGCCCTTGACATTGAAAATAACAAATGCAACTGTTTCATCTTCATCACTCGATTGTCTTAAATACTGTTCCTGAATTGCTTTCAGAAGAAACATAGCGTATGAAGTTTTAGAAGCAAGTCCCGATATACCGGATATATTAAGATGTGCACCTTCCGGACCCAATATGAATTTTGAATTAATACATATCGGAAGTGTAATTTCATCAGCAGTATCTTCATACATTTTCAGTGAACCACATACTAAGGGATTCTGAACCTTATCAAGTCCCAAAGCTGATATAATTTCTTCTTCTGTTGCAAGATAAACAGGTGAACCATTATGAACCGGTGTATAAAGATTTTTGTCATTAAATGATACTGACGCTTCTGCATAATTCATGCCAACTCTTAAAGTAGGTGCTTCAATCTCAACGTTTCCGAAATCACTTGAAATAAAACTTGTCAGAAAACTTTGAGTATCAGTAATATGTGATATATTTTCAATAACTCCATATGAAAATGAACCGTCAATATGACCGACTTTTACAATATCAAAAGCATGAAGTTTAAGATAAGAATCAGTCCAGAATGTAAATTTATCCATTGTTGTCGGATTTTTTTCTGTAGCAATAACTCTGCCAATCAATTTATTTTTCATACGTAACTCCTAAAATAAATGCAGAAAACTTTCAGCACTGAGATATTTTGATTTTATATAAGTTTCTGTAAGGTACACAGGATATAAATGATTTGCCCAACGTAAATCAGCACCATAACATACCGGATTACGTTCATTTATAATCAAGGCACTCAACATATTAACTAAATCGCTGTCGATACCCTTTGAATTTTCTTCCTGTGTTCCGAGTATTTTTTCAACTTTCACGATTCCGTCGAATGTGGTACGGGTTCTTGACTGTTCCCTTAATCTGATATACCATACCGCAAACTTTATATCGCCGAACCAGTCGGGATTTGAATAACAAGCAACAGGTGTTCTGTGATACAGAGGTAATTCAGATATATAACCCGGATTTGCTTTTCCGTTTATATCCTTACATACTTCGGGATTGAAGTTTTTTGAAACTCCGAGAACATAATTAAAACCATTTTTAAACGTTGATAATTTTCTTACATCTTTTTTTATATCGTCTGTGGGTCTGTATTCAAGCGAACCATCTTTAATCAGATAATTTCTACTGTTAAGCAGTCGTTTTTTTACAAGTTCAGTAACCATATCTTTTTCACATTGTACCATTCTGTCCTGAATACGAGCCGTGCCTCTGTCTTCAAATTTATCAGATTTTTTCCCGGAGGTATCATAAGGGATAACGCTATTTATTTTTATTCCGCTCCGCTGGATTACCGGAAGTTTACTCAGTTTTATAGCCATACCTTCAAAAAAACCGGCTTTATCGTCGGCATTGGCGATATCCGGAACTGATATGACAACTTCTCCGTGAAACTGTTGAGGAGTAACTATTCTGTCAACTCTTTTACAACACCCTACACCTATCTGACCGGCTATTATCGGGAAAATTTTACTTCTGTCCCTTGAAACAGCATATGAATGGTCGTCAACCTTATACACACGACGAGAACCGTCCAGAAAATACGTCAGATACTGTTCACCACGTTCTGCCAAATCAATACTTAATTTTTCAAGCGGTATATATTTAGGAAGATTAAGTGAAGTTTCAGCTATTTTTTCCCATACTACAGAATCTTCACTATAATCAATGACAGGTCTTTCAGCGTGGTCGAGTCCGTATTTATGGGCTTTATAACTTCTTCCGCCTGTTTCCTCTGCCAGTACCTGTATAACTTTATCAGCCAATATCACACCACCTTATTATTTTAATTTTTTACGTTTTATATATTATATCATTGTACATTATATCACAAAAATTTCCTAAATTCAATAGTAAATAACAAAAAATTTAAAAAAAGTATATAAAATACAAAACCCCCACGGATTTCTCCGCAGGGGTTTGTTTTTTATTCAGATATACACATTAACGATAATATCACGCCAATAGAGTACTCTTCTTTTTGTGTTTTTAGCGTACAAATAGCGTTTTGCATCATTGATATTGAGTACAAATCCGCCAATTTTGAAGTAATTATGAATTACTTGTTTTCGCTGATAGCAGCCTGTGCAGCAGCGAGTCTTGCAATCGGCACACGGAATGGTGAGCAGGATACATAGTCAAGACCAATTTTGTGACAGAATTCAACAGATGTCGGGTCGCCACCGTGTTCGCCACAGATACCACACTGGAGATTTTCATTAGCACCTCTGCCAAGTTTAACAGCGGTCTTCATGAGTGAACCTACACCAACCTGGTCGAGTTTTGCAAACGGGTCATTCTCAAAAATCTTCTTGTCATAGTAAGCGTTAAGGAACTTACCAGCGTCGTCACGTGAGAAGCCATATGTCATCTGTGTGAGGTCGTTTGTACCGAAGCAGAAGAAGTCAGCATTTGCACCGATTTCGTCAGCTGTGAGTGCAGCACGTGGAATTTCAATCATTGTGCCTACTTCATATTCGAGTTCAACACCAGCCTCAGCGATTACAGCGTCAGCAGCAGCTACTACAACTTTCTTTACGAAGTTATATTCCTTGATGTCGCCAACAAGCGGAATCATGATTTCCGGCTTTACATTCCAGTCGGGGTGATTCTTCTTTACGTTGATAGCAGCCTTGATTACAGCATTAGTCTGCATCTTAGCGATTTCAGGATATGTTACGGCAAGACGGCAACCTCTGTGACCCATCATCGGGTTAAATTCGTGGAGACCTGCGATAATGTTCTTGATAGCTTCAACTGTTTTGCCCTGTGCTTCGGCGAGTGCCTTGATGTCTTCTTCTTCTGTAGGAACAAATTCGTGAAGTGGTGGGTCAAGGAATCTGATAACAACCGGATTTCCTTCAAGAGCCTCATAGAGTGCCTCAAAGTCAGACTGCTGCATAGGTTCAATCTTAGCGAGTGCAACTTCTCTTTCCTCTACTGTGTCCGAACAAATCATCTCACGGAATGCAGCAATTCTTGCAGGGTCAAAGAACATATGCTCTGTACGGCAGAGACCGATACCTTCAGCACCGAGTTCACGAGCTTTCTTAGCGTCAGCAGGTGTATCAGCGTTTGTTCTGACCTTAAGTCTTCTGTACTTGTCAGCCCACTGCATGATTCTGTCAAATTCACCGGCAATTGTAGCATCAACAGTCGGGATTACGCCGTCATAGATGTTACCTGTTGTACCGTCGATTGAAATGAAGTCGCCTTCAACGAAAGTTTTTCCGCCGAGTTCAAACTTCTTGTTTTCTTCGTCCATCTTTATGTCGCCACAACCTGATACACAGCATTCGCCCATACCACGAGCAACAACGGCAGCGTGTGAAGTCATACCGCCACGTACTGTAAGGATACCCTGTGCGGCTTTCATACCTGTGATGTCTTCAGGAGATGTTTCAAGTCTAACGAGTATAACCTTTTCGCCTCTTTCAGCCCATTCTACAGCATCATCGGCAGTGAATACAACCTTACCGCAGGCAGCACCTGGTGAAGCACCAAGACCCTTGCCCATAGGTGTAGCAGCCTTTAAAGCAGCAGAATCGAACTGCGGGTGGAGAAGAGTATCAAGGTTTCTCGGGTCAATCATTGCAACAGCTTCCTGTTCTGTCTTCATACCTTCGTCAACGAGGTCGCAAGCTATCTTAAGTGCAGCCTGAGCTGTTCTCTTACCGTTACGGCACTGGAGCATATAAAGCTTACCGTTTTCAACAGTAAATTCCATATCCTGCATATCGTGATAACGGTCTTCAAGAATCTGGCATACTTCTACGAATTTAGCGTAAGCTTCAGGGAATTTCTGTTCCATTTCCTCGATAGGCATAGGAGTACGAACACCGGCAACAACGTCTTCGCCCTGAGCGTTTGTAAGGAATTCACCCATAAGTTTCTTTTCACCTGTAGCAGGGTCACGGGTAAATGCAACACCTGTACCGCAATCGTCGCCCATGTTACCGAATGCCATTGACTGTACGTTTACAGCAGTACCCCATGAGAAAGGAATATCATTGTCACGTCTGTAAACGTTAGCACGTGGGTTATCCCATGAACGGAATACGGCTTTTATAGCACCGATAAGCTGTTCCTTCGGGTCGTCAGGGAAATCAGAACCGATTTTTGACTTATATTCAGCTTTGAACTGGTTAGCGAGTTCCTTAAGGTCATCTGCTGTAAGGTCAACGTCCTGCTGAACGCCTCTGTTTTCCTTCATTTTGTCGATAAGCTGTTCAAAGTACTTCTTACCAACTTCCATAACAACGTCGGAATACATCTGAATGAAACGTCTGTAGCAGTCCCAAGCCCATCTCGGATTGTTGGACTTTTCAGCGATTGTATTAACAACTGTCTCATTAAGACCGAGGTTAAGGATAGTGTCCATCATACCAGGCATAGAAGCTCTTGCACCTGAACGTACAGAAACGAGAAGCGGATTTTCCTTATCGCCGAATTTCTTGCCGGTGATTTCTTCCATTTTAACGATATATTCGTTGATTTCAGCCATAATCTCATCAGAAATACCGCCGTCCTCATAGTACTGAGTACAAGCCTCTGTTGTGATTGTGAAGCCCTGTGGTACAGGGAGACCGATGTTTGTCATCTCAGCGAGGTTAGCACCCTTACCGCCAAGAAGTTCTCTCATGCTGGCATTACCTTCAGAGAAAAGGTAACAATATTTGTTTGCCATTGGTTTATACCTCCGTTTTTAAACATTACCGGAAAAGATAAGAATCATCTTTCCGACTTATATATATTATAACACATCTCAGAAAAAATTACCATATATACAATAGTAAAAATTTTATGGTGATTTTGTAGCATAATACACAAAAATTTATAAAAAATA
>JAAVHK010000031.1 GCA_014799765.1 Ruminococcus sp. | reverse complement strand
GCATATCGGAAACGAGTTTTGCCCTGTCGTTACCGTGTTCAGCAGCGTTGGTGATGTCACGGTTATCAGAACCGACACCGGAAACTCCGAGGAAACCTGATTTTTTATTCATGTAGTCACTCATTTCAGCCGGTGTGAAGCCGTGCTTGTCTGCAACGTATGTTACGGCAGACGGGTCAACAGAACCTGTGCGAGTACCCATTACAACGCCGTCAAGGGGAGTGAATCCCATTGAGGTATCAACGGATTTACCACCGTCTACAGCGGTTATTGAAGAACCGTTACCGAGGTGACACGATACTATTTTGAGGTCTTTGATGTCCTTACCCATAGCCTCAGCGAGTGCAGAAGATACAAAACGGTGTGAAGTTCCGTGGAAACCGTATTTTCTGACATGAAGATTTGCATAATCATCATACGGAAGTCCGAACATATAAGCCTTAGGGGGCATTGTCTGGTGGAAAGCGGTATCGAACACTGCAACCTGTGGTACACCTTCGGGGATAACGTTCTTGCAGGCACGGAGTGCGAGTGCGTGGGCGTGGTTATGAACCGGTGCGAGTTCACGGAGTTCGTCAATTTTGTCAATGATTTCGTCTGTAACGATTACGGACTTGTCGAAGACGTCAGCACCCTGTACGATTCTGTGACCTACTGCGGAAATCTCGTCCATACTGTCAATAACTTTGGCATCTCCGGAAGTGAGAGCCTCAACGAGTTTCATGAAAGCCTCCGTATGTGTGGGGAAATTGCAGTCAGCCTCAAACGCTCTGCCGTCACCGGTCTTGTGTGAGATGTGACCGTCAATACCGATTCTGTCGCAATTACCCTTTGCGATAACGCTTTCGTCGTCCATGTTGATGAGCTGGTACTTCAGTGAAGAACTTCCGGCATTTACAACTAAGATAATCATAAATATAACATTCCTTTCATTTAATGTATGCATATATAATTATATACTTTTTTCTGTAAAATGCAAGGGGTTTCGGAAAATTTTTTATGTTAATTTTATAAAATAAGAAAAAAGTAAACAAATGATTACAGAAAATAAAAAAATATTATGTACAATAAATGAAAATTTATCTGTAGTCATTGAAATTTTTGAAAAGAGGTAGTAAAATGAAAATCAGTGGTATTATATGCGAGTACAATCCGTTCCATAACGGACACTTACATCATATACGTGAAACACGTAAAAAAGGGGCTACACATATAGTCGCCGTAATGAGCGGAAATTTTGTACAGCGTGGAGACGTCGCCATTATAGACAAACTCGAAAGAGCCAAACTGGCTGTGCGTTCCGGTGTGGATTTGGTTATAGAACTTCCGGTACAGTATTGTCTTTCTTCAGCGGAAAATTTTGCGGCGGGTGCTGTATGGTTGCTTGAATCGCTGGGGGTAGTCAATGAATTGTCATTCGGTAGCGAATGCGGTAACATAGTTCAGTTATGCGTTGCCATGAAAAGTCTGCAATCCGTAGCAATGTCACATCACGACGAGATAATAAATATAATGGAAAAGGGTTATACTTATCCTAAGGCTATAAGTTCCATACTTAACGGCATTGACCCTAAATCAGCGTCAATAATAGCCGAACCTAATAACCTGCTCGCTATAGAGTATCTGAATGCTATGGTGCGATTTTCGTCGAAAATGAAAGCATTTACTGTAAAAAGAATCGGAACGGCACACGACGGTACAGCTATATCGGGAAATATAACAAGTGCCTCAGATATAAGAAGCCGTATAGTCAGCGAAAACAGTATGAGACTTGTACGGCGATATATGCCACCTATCTGGACGGAAGCTATTATAGAATCCATGCAGAACGGCGGTATATCTTCTATAGACAGGCTCGAAAGAACCATACTTTATAAACTCCGGACTTCCACACCGGAGGAAATAGCTATGATAAATGATGTAGGTCAGGGACTGGAACACAGAATATACAGTGCAAGAATGTCAGGTTCACTTGACGAACTCTTCTTTATGATAAAGACAAAACGTTATACTATGGCACGCATAAGACGTATAATACTTTCGATACTTCTTGGAATAACTCAGGAAGATATGCGTTATCTTCCGCCTTATGGCAGAATACTTGCATTCAATGAAAAGGGACGGGAAATACTTTCACAGGCTAAGGGGAAAACTACTATACCGTATGCGGCATCTATAGCCAAACTTTCACGGATTAGCGAAACAGCCGGACGTTTCGCAGAGGTTGAAATGAGAGCGTCAGATGTGTACGGTCTTTCACTTGAAACGGTGACTTCCGCCCAGAAGGATTACAGGGCAAAAATTATGATAGATATGGAGTAAAAAATGTTGACCAAATTTCTGAAAACCACCGCAACCGCTATTGTTGCAACAGTAATGTTCACGTCATGCGGAAGCAGGGTAAGTATTATGAACAGTTCCACGGAAGCCGATGCGGAAACTATATCTTCAGACGGCAGTTACATTGAAATTGAAGAATACAAGAATCAGGAATCAATCGAACCTGAAAAACTTATTGAACAGAAAATCAGCAGAAAACCTGATACAGAAACTAAAACTACAGCAGACACTGAAATCCAACCGGAAACTGAACCGGCTACTGTTGACATCCAGCCGGAATATAATTACGAACTTCCGAGAAAAGCCGTGATAGACGATTTCAAGACCGTAATGCAGAATCCGGAACTTCCTACCGGTTGCGAGATTACCGCACTTACACAGACACTTAATTTCCTTGGTTTCGACGTCGATAAGGTCACTATGTGCGACAAGTACATGAATACCGACTGGAAAGGCGAATATACTATGAATCAGTGTTATATAGGTGACCCTAAATCATATTCAGGATATGGGTGTAGCTCACCGGTAATATGCAAATCGGCAAGAAGATACTTCCGTGTTGAAAAATCTGACTGCTACCCCGTTGACCTCTCCGGAACTGATTTTCAGAATTTATTCTATCAGATTGACAATGGCAGACCTGTTATAGTATGGGCTACAATGTATCTCATGAATACAGAGCCTAAATATCAGTATACCGCCAAAAACGGTGAGGAAATGTGGTTCTGTACGTATCAGCACTGTTTAACTCTTTACGGTTATGACCTCGACGAAAAAATTGTATATGTCGCTGACCCTCTTGTAGGAAACACAACTTATCCGCTTGAAAAGTTTGAAAAAATATATGATATACTCGGTAAACAGGCAGTAATCATATGTGGTGATGCCGAAAACGGTCTGAACGCTCCGCCGAAACCGGTCACACGGTCAGGCGAACAGGAAACAACTACTGAAACTACTACGGAAGAAACTACTGAAATTACTACAGAACCGGAAACAGTTCCTGAAACTGAACCGGAAATAATTCCTGAACCTGAAACAGTTCCCGAACCTGCTCCGGAAACTCCGCCGGAAGTGATTCCTGAACCTGAAACTGAACCGGAAACTGTCCCCGAACCTGAAACAGTTCCCGAAACTGAACCTCAGCCGGAAGAAGACATACCACCTGAAGAATCCGAAACAGAACCTCAGGAAACGGAAGAAAACTATGATTAAAGGTATAATATTTGACCTCGACGGAACACTTATAGATTCAATGAATGTATGGTGCGAAACTGACAGAATTTTCCTCAGGGAAAACGGTGTTGAAAATCCGCCGGAAGATATTTCGGAACGTGTCAAGAAACTGACTGTTGACAAATCTGCTGAATTGTTCATAAAGGAGTTCGGACTTGAATGTTCAGCAGATTATATTATCAGGCGTATTGAAGAAATAGTACAGCATGAATATTTCTGTAAAATTCCGCTGAAAAAAGGCGTTCCGGAACTTCTTGACTTTCTTGACAGTAAGGGTATTCCCTACGGTGTTGCGACGGTAACATATAAAAATCTTGCGGAAGCTGTCCTGAAACGTCACGGAATATACGAAAGGCTTCATTTTCTGCTTACATCTGCCGATTTCCCACAAGGAAAAAAAAATCCGGATATGTATATAAGATGTGCGGAAATTATGGGATTATCTCCGGAAAATGTACTTATTATTGAAGATTCACTGCACTGTATTGAAACAGCAGTCCGTGCCGGATTTCTGACAGCCGGTGTTTATGACAGTTTTTCAGAAAATGACATGGAAAATATAATAAGGATTTCAGATTATTACTTCAATGAAATATCTGAAATAAAAGATATTATTTAAGGCGGACTATGTTCGCCTGATTTTGTATAAGGACGTGATATTATGAAAAAAGTTATGGTAGGCATGAGTGGCGGTGTAGACAGTTCTGTATCGGCACTTCTTCTGAGGGAACAGGGTTACGAAGTAATGGGTGTAACTCTTAAACTTTTCAGTGACGAAGACATAGTACAAGCCGAAAAGGACGGCAAAACGTGTTGTGCGTTATCGGACGTGGAAGACGCAAGAAGTGTAGCGTATCGGTTAGGATTTGAACATCTTGTATTCAATTTCAGGGATTGCTTTAAAAAATGCGTCATGNAAAATTTTGTAAGTACGTACCTTGCCGGACGTACTCCGAATCCGTGTATAGAGTGTAACAGACACGTGAAATTTGATAAAATGTTACGTCGGGCATTGGAACTCAATTACGACTACATAGCCACCGGACATTATGCCATCAACGAATACGACGAAAAAACCGGACGTTATTTGCTGAAACGTCCGAAAGATCGCAGTAAAGACCAGACTTACGTATTATACTCGCTTACTCAGGAACAGTTAAAACATATAATTTTCCCACTCGGAAGCCTCGAAAAACCAGAAGTCCGTAAAATAGCCGAAAATGCCGGTCTGGTGAACTCCGGTAAGCCCGACAGTCAGGACATATGTTTTGTACCCGANGGCGATTACGTTTCATTNATAGAAAAATTCACAGGGAAAAATGTTCCACGTGGAACATTTACGGACATNNNCGGAAAAATTCTCGGNNAACACAAGGGCATAATAAATTATACGATAGGTCAGCGGAAAGGTTTAGGAATATCCCTCGGCAGACCGGCATATGTGGTAAGCAAGAATATCACGACAAATTCGGTTGTACTCGGNGAAGAAAAGGATTTATATACAGATTCNCTGATTGCCGAAGATGTCAACTTAATATCNNTNCCGGAAATAACNGNNCCNNTNANAGTTACCGCAAANACACGATACAGTCAGAAAGAACAACCGGCGATTGTCTCGTACCTCGGNAATGGTGAGTATCTCGTCGAGTTTGANCAGCCACAGAGAGCGATTACAAGCGGACAGGCAGTAGTTTTCTATAATGATGATGTAGTAGTCGGCGGAGGTACTATAAAATGACGGAATACAAATACGAAAAACTAACTGACAAAATATACGTCTGTGCGAGTACAGAACACCGTTTCGGGACAGACGCATTTTTACTGACAGATTTTTCACAGTATCGCCGAAAGGATAAAGTCTGTGANCTCGGGACAGGTTGCGGAATAATACCGTTGATAATGCAGAAAAAATCACCACCGGAAGTAATATACGCCGTCGATATTCAGGAGAGTGCTATCGAACATCTGAAAGCCGGTATGGAAAAAAGCNAAATCAGAAATATAATTCCGATATGTGCAGACCTTAAAATTTTATGGNAAAATGCTCCTGTAGGACGTCTTGACCTCGTGACCTGTAATCCGCCGTATAANGCAGTAAANGCCGGTTTTGAAAGTACANCTNACCGCACAGAAAATAGCACGTCACGAGATTATGTGCAATATAGATGATGTCTGTCGGAGTGCCGGAAAGTTACTTAAATTCGGTGGAAGATTATGCCTTTGTAACCGTCCGGAACGTCTCGCAGATGTCATATGTGCCATGCGGAATAACAACATAGAACCNAAAAGAATACGATTTGTTTCAAAAAATCCGNNGTCTGCACCGTGGNTGTTTCTGATAGAGGGGAAAAAGGGNNCTAAACCGTTCATGCAGATTGAAACACAGCTGTATATCCGTAATGANAACGGTTTTTCGGACGAACTGCAAAGAATCTACAATACGGGAAAGGAATAATTTATGAGTGGTATATTTTACGTGATAGGCACGCCTATAGGCAATCTTGATGATATAACAATCCGACAGCTTGACACTTTACAGAACGTCGATTTCATATGTGCGGAAGATACAAGAGTTACTCTTAAACTGCTGAATCATTACGGGATAAAAAAACAACTTGTAAGTTTTCACCAACACAGTACGAAAGCCGACGCACAACGTATTATAGACCGTCTCATGAACGGCGAAAACTGCGGAATCGTCACAGATGCCGGAATGCCATGTATTTCAGANCCTGGTGAAGTATTGGTAAAATTATGTGCGGAAAACGGTATAGAAGTAAAAGTAGTACCGGGGGCGAGTGCGGTAGTATCGGCTGTGGCAGTATCCGGACTTGATACNAGACGTTTTATGTTTGAAGGTTTTTTGCCGGTAAATAAGAAAGAGCGTTCAGAACGTCTGGAGCTGTTGAAAGACGAAACCGGACTTATAGTATTTTACGAAGCCCCACATAAATTAAGGAATACACTGTCGGGACTGTCGGAATTTTTCGGTACAGACAGAAAAATATCATTATGTCGTGAACTGACAAAAATTCACGAAGAAGTCCTGAGAATGACTTTAGGCGAAGCATCAGACTACTACACAATAAACGAACCTCGTGGAGAATTTGTATTAGT
>JAAVHK010000030.1 GCA_014799765.1 Ruminococcus sp. | reverse complement strand
AATTCTTAATTATGAATTATTAATTATTAATTGTACTGTGCATTATTTGTTAAAATAAAAAAATATATTTTCTGCTATTGATTTTTATAATCCCCTTATAATTATGCATTATGAATTATGAATTAATAGAAAGTAGCTACTTCTTTTTCGGGTGGTGCGGATGGTGCATAATGCGTCACGAAAAGTACCGGACCTTTTCCCTTATAGAGTTTATGTTTCTGTACTTTTATTTTAGCGGTAATCATAAGCCAGCATTTTTCCGGAATATCCGAAACATCTTCAAACTGTGTAGCACACCAGCAGTACTGAATATCATCTACGCAACAGGTCATTATATGACGTCCGGTAGCGAGGGTATTTTTCGGGAATTTAGGGTTTTTGGCTGTCAGTGCCTTGAATGTGATTGTCTTTCCGTCGTATTTTTCGGGTTCTTCCATTATGTCACGATACCATAAAGCAAAATCGTTATCCTGTATCATGATATGCGAAGCTTCAATGTCAAATGGTAACGGGTCTTCAATATCGTCGTATGCCACAGTGCCGTCCGTATATTCATAGGCTATTTCACAACGCCTGCTCACACCTCTTACTATCTGGTGGAACTGTTCCGGATTATAACTTCTTTCAAAACGATTGAATACAACCAGTTCGCATATATTGAATTTATCCACAACAAGACTTCTCATATTTGCGTTATACTGTGGGAAAGTAGTAGCATCTACAAAGCACATAACCTGATAGAATGCCCATCCATCCGGTACAGCGTCGAAAAGTTCAGTAACCTGCCACATACCGTTGTATTCTATGATGACCCTTTCGGCGTCACATTCGTCAACAAGACGCTGTAAATTTTCGGGGGTCATGTCTGACTTGTCGTCAACGACATGGAGAAAAATATTGTCTTTCTTGAAATTTGTCGTATCGTATTCTTCTTCACCCTCCTCGAAGACAAGGAGTAAAGTTCTTTCGCCGGTATTGAAACGCTTATCTTCAAGGGTTTCCTGAATGAATTTTGTTTTTCCGGATTCAAGAAAACCTAAGAACAGATATACCGGCAACATTTCTTCTTCCTCGTAAGGCATTTATGATACCTCCTTATTCAGCGTGGAAAAGTTCAGCTATAGCCTTTTCGTCGATACCCGAACCGATTACACAAAGTCTGCCGATAGTTCCGGCACTGCCACGACGTATATCAGGTGTATTAGGTACGTAATCAAAATGAATCCATTCGCCGTCGGTTGACGGTACTATACCTTTAGCACGTAAAATCATACCATATGCACTGAAATCTGAAAGACTGTCAAGAGCGTTTCTTATTTCCTCTTCCGTATAAGGTCTTGCGGATTCAGTACCCCAGCTTGTGAAAACTTCGTCGGCGTGGTGGTGATGTTCGTGTTCATGGTCATGACAACCACAGGTACAATCCTCACCATGTTCATGGTGGTGTTCATGTTGGTGTTCGTGGTCATGACAGTGACATTCTTCGCCGTCCTCATGGTGATGATGTTCATGATGTCCGTGTTCGTCATGGTCATGGTGGTGATGATGATGTTCATGTTCTTCGTGGAGCAGGTTTTTAAGTTCTTCGTCGAGAGTATTTTTCTGTGTCATAGCGTCAATGAGTTGTTTTCCGGAAAGCTGTTCCCAGTCTGTAGTTACGATAGGTGCAGTAGGATTACATTCACGGAGACGTTTTATACAGTCATCAAGTTTGTCCTGAGAAACTCCAGTCGTATGACTGAGTATCAGACAACTTGCATAAGTTATCTGATTATTNAANAANTCGCCGAAGTTTTTCTGATACATCTTGCATTTTTTGGCATCTACAACAGTCGTGAAGCCGTCAAGTTCAACATCGTGTACGTCGATATTCTGTACAGCCTTTATAACGTCGCTGAGTTTGCCGACACCGGAGGGTTCAATAAGAATGCGGTCAGGGTGATACTGTTCAATGACCTGCTCCAGAGCCTTGCCGAAGTCTCCTACGAGACTACAGCATATACAACCGGAGTTCATTTCAGTAATTTCAATACCGGCGTCCTGAAGAAAACCGCCGTCAATGCCAATCTGTCCGAACTCATTTTCAATAAGGACGAGTTTTTCACCCTTATATCCTTCGGAAATCAGTTTCTTGATTAAGGTAGTCTTACCTGCACCGAGAAAACCCGAAAAAATTGTGATTTTCGTCATAATAAAACACTTCTTTTCTATACTTTTATACTATCTTATATTCCATAAGACGTAATTTTATTATAACACTTTTCCCTGAAAAATGCAAGTATATTTTAACCTTATGCAACAAATATCACCATATTATCATAATACTATGCCTTATTGATATGAATTAAATTTTAAAACTTAAAAAAATTACTGGAAATTTTTCCGGAATTATGTTATAATAAAACCGTGAATTTATAAAGGAGGAATTGTACATGAAAAAAGTACAGATTACTGAAACAGTCCTGCGTGATGCAAATCAGTCACTTATGGCGACACGTCTGCCGTATTCCGACTATGAAGACATTCTGCCGGATATGAACAGAGCNGGCTACTACTCCATTGAATGCTGGGGTGGTGCGACATTTGATTCCTGTCTCCGTTATCTCAACGAAGACCCATGGGAACGTCTCCGGAATTTAAGGAAACGTCTTCCGGATAACAGGCTTCAGATGCTCCTGAGAGGTCAGAATCTTCTCGGCTACAAACACTATCATGATGACGTTGTGGAAAAATTCATAGAACTTTCCATAAANAACGGTATCGACATAATACGTATTTTTGACGCTCTCAACGACTTCCGCAATCTCGGCACGGCTCTGAACGCTACCATGAAGTACGCAACCCCTAAGACTATCGCTTCCGGTTGTATATCCTACACACAAAGTCCGGTACATACTGTCAAGAAGTACATACAGATGTGTAAGGAACTTCAACGCATGGGATTTCAGACAATATGCCTGAAAGATATGGCAGGTACTATGACACCTTATGAAGCTGAACATCTTATCAAGGGTATAAAAGATGCCGTGGGTGATATGACACTTATCTTACATACACACTGTACAACCGGTATGGCTTATATGACACTCACAAAGGCTATCGAATCCGGCATAGACGTTATAGACTGTGCCACATCATGTTTTTCCGGCGGAACGTCACAGCCGTCTACGGAAACTATGTTCTATGCTCTGCAACAGTACGGCATTGAAACAGGTCTTGACGAAAACATTATAAACAAGGTAAACGATTACTTCAAACCTATCAANCANAAGTACATTGATAACGGTCAGATAAATCCGAAAAGCCTTGCCACAGATGCTCAGGCACTTGTATATAAAGTCCCTGGTGGTATGCTGTCNAATATGATAGCAAATCTTACTGATATGAAATCTATGGACAAATTCGAGGACGCTTTGAAAGAAATTCCGGCAGTANGNAAAGATTTAGGATACCCACCACTTGTAACGCCACTTTCGCAGATGGTAGGCAATCAGGCTGTAACTAATGTACTGGTAGGCGAACGCTACAAGAATATCTCCAAAGAAGTAAAGAACTATATAAAAGGCGAATACGGTATAGCACCGGCGTCAGTAAGCGAGGAACTTATTACAAAAGTTATCGGCAAGGGCGGTAAACCTGTAGACTGTCGTATAGAAGACAAAAAGCGTACCGGCGAGGAATTCAAATCCGCCAAAGAAGCATTAGGAGATTTGGCACGCTCCGAAGAGGATATTATGAGTTACATATGCTATCCTGACCAGACTATGAAATTTCTGAAAGAACGTAAGGCAAAAGAAGAAAATGAAGCTGTCTATACAATCGAGGCAATCGAGGACTAAGGGGGTATTTTCATGAATATAGCTGACGCCGGAATTACTGCAATATTCGGTTATGTAGTGGTATTCTCCGGACTTCTTATCCTTATGATAGTTATATCCGCAATGGGTGGATATTTCAAATCAAAGGAAAAAGCTGTAACGGAGACTGTAGAGCCGGTACAGAAAACAACGTCACCGAATAAAATTCCGAAACTGAAAAAGGTAAACAAACCTGTTGCAAGAGGTTCTGCCGGACACGTCAAATTATATGACGTTCCCGACAAGGAAGCCGCTATGATTATGGCAATAGTTGCCGATACCATGCAGAAACCTATAAATGAACTTCATTTTATTTCAATAAAGGAGGTTAAATAATCCATGAAGTATAAAGTAACATTAAACGGCAAAACTTACGAAGTCGAAGTAGAACACGGAAAAGCCGTACTTCTCGACGAGTACGAAGCATTAGCACCTGCTCCGAAAAATTCGCCTGCACCTGCTCCTGTGGAATCAGCACCGGTAAATGCTCCGGCAACTCCTGCACCTGCTCCGGTTAGTATCGCCGACGGTGAAACTATTTCTGCACCTATGCCCGGAAATATTATCCGTATCGACGTAAAAGAGGGCGACAAAGTCAAATCCGGTCAGGTACTCGTTATTCTGGAGGCTATGAAAATGGAAAATGAAATCGTAGCTACAAAGGACGGTACAATAGTACAGGTAGTCACCAGTAAGGGAGCAGTTGTTGAAACAGGTTCGCCACTGATTGTCATATCATAAGGGGGTGTTTTAATGGATATTCTTGAAACACTCAGAACTCTAATAGCCGATTCCGGTTTTGCGGGATTTTTCGTGGAAGAAGGTTATAAAAACCTCATAATGATACTGATTTCATTTCTGTTGCTGTACTTAGGTATAGTAAAGAAATTTGAACCTCTTTTACTTGTCGGGATAGCATTCGGGTGTCTGCTTGTGAACGTATCTAACTTCTTTTCCGGCGGAGTGAGTTCACCAGATGCATTATATCATCCTGAACTATGGGACGCTTTTCTTGACCATGACAGCGAATTTTATCACAGTTACGGAAATATCATGGCAAACGGCGGACTTCTTGACATTCTCTACATAGGCGTAAAATCAGGCTTGTATCCGTCACTGATATTCCTCGGAGTAGGTGCAATGACCGACTTCGGACCATTACTTTCAAATCCGAAAAGTCTGTTACTCGGTGCAGCCGCACAGATGGGTGTATTCCTTGCATTTTTCGGAGCTGTATGTCTCGGATTTACCGGTGAGGAAGCCGCCTCTATAGGAATCATAGGCGGTGCGGACGGTCCTACCGCTATATTCCTTACAACACGTCTTGCACCTCATCTTCTCGGACCTATCGCAATAGCGGCATATTCGTATATGGCGTTAATACCTATGATACAACCACCGCTTATGAAACTTCTGACTACTGAAAAAGAACGTCAGGTTGTAATGGAACAGAACAGAACCGTTTCAAAGACTGAAAAAATAATTTTCCCGATTCTTGTAGCAGTATTTGTAATTCTGTTGTTACCGTCAACAGCTCCGCTTGTAGGTTGCCTTATGCTTGGTAACCTGTGGAAAGAATGCGGAGTTACTGAAAGACTTTCCGATACTGTACAGAACGCTTTAATGAATATAGTTACAGTATTCCTCGGAATATCAGTCGGAGCGACTACAGTAGCTTCAAGATTTCTGTCACTCGAAACCCTTAAAATAGTATGTCTCGGCTTGATTGCATTCTGTTTTTCTACAGTAGGCGGTTTACTTGTCGGAAAATTGATGTATAAACTTTCCGGCGGAAAAATAAATCCGCTTATAGGTTCAGCCGGAGTCTCTGCCGTACCAATGGCGGCAAGAGTTTCACAGATAGAGGGTCAGAAAGCCAACCCGAAAAACTTCTTACTCATGCACGCTATGGGACCTAACGTCGCCGGAGTTATCGGCTCTGCTATTGCTGCCGGATTCCTGCTTGCAGTATTCAAATAATTTATATACCTGAAATCCTGTGATTTACTTCACAGGATTTTTTTATTATAAGTACAGGCTTGACATTTCATATATTTTGCATTATAATAGAAAGGTAATTACAAAAAAAGAGGTGAAAAAAATGAAAAATAAAAACAAAAGAAAAAAACAAGCTCGTAATCTTCTTACAGCTTTATTTCTGCTTTTGATTATGGTCTTCGTATGTGGTATGACAATTTACTTCTATATAAAGGGAAATTCAGAAGAAAAAGTAATCAGCGAACCGCCGACACGTACAGGTCTTGCAGTTCCGTCAACAATAGAAAAAAATCCTGAATATAAAGAACCTGTTACTGAACCACCTACAGAAGAAGAAGTTATAGATTTATACCCTGCATGGACAGAAAATTCAAAAATACTTGACGTTGAAAACGAGTATGATTTAGGATATGCGATACTCATGAATGCCGATACTAATGAGATAGTCGCAGGGTATAATGAAAGTTCGCCGATGTTTCCGGCTTCTCTTACTAAGATAATGGCACTTGTTGTTGCTGTTGAAAATATTGAAAATCTATCCGATAAAATAACCATAACTGAAGATATGGTTTATCCCATGGCGGAACTTGATGCGGTACTTGCCGGATTCCAGCCTGATGAAACGCCTGCCGTTGAGGACGCCTTATACGGAATGGTTCTGTGTTCCGGTGCAGATGCCGCCCTTGCCGTTGCCGAATATGTATCCGGCTCTGAAGAGGCTTTCGTCAAGTTAATGAACGAAAAAGCCGTTGAACTTGGTCTTAAACGAACACATTTCACTAATGTTGTAGGTCTGCACAGTAAGGAACATTACAGTACTGCGGAAGATATGGCTGTTATTTTTAATTATGCCTTACAGAATCAGACCTGTAAAAAAATTATTTCCACCTATGAATATATCGTACCGCCTACAGAACAGAATCCGGAAGGATATAATTTCACAAGTAATTTCTTCAGCCGTATGTACGGCGACGAAATAGCCGGTGTTTCTGTACTGGGCGGAAAAACAGGCTTCACAGATGAGGCAGGAAACTGTATAGAAAGTTACGCTGAAATAAATGGTCAGACATATATTCTTGTTCTGTGCAAGTGCCGTGACAAATGGACTGCTATTTATGATACACTAAATATATACAGCGTATACGGTGCAGGCGGTGAAAAATACTATACTTATGAAAAAGAAGAAGAAACAACAGAAGAAGAAACACTCCCGTCTGAATCGTAAAAATCTGTCTCCGGACAGTGTCTGACAACTTCGGAGGATTATATGGATAATAAACCAATTCGTCTCAGGTTAGACCGCTTTATTTTATTCCTGTTATCGCTGGCACTTTTTATTTTTATGTCAGACTGTGCCAGAAGATATGTCAACGAGAGAACAAACAAATACGCTTCTATAAGTATTCAGGTAACAGTTAAGGATAAAACTTTCGGTAATACAACTGCTATGTCTGCGACTTCTGAAACAGAAAAAAACAATTCCTTTACGGAACTTGATATAGATAATTCACAGGTTTTTTCGGGTGAACTGATTGAAGTAAATAATCAGAAACCCTATGTATCTGCTGAAATACCGCCTGTTGTCAACCTTATAAGCTACCGGAATGACTACTACACACTTATAAATGACACAGACCCTGTTATACTGAATGCCGAAGCGGCGGAAGCCCTTAATATAATGATGGAAGACTATTATAAATCAACCGGACAGTCAAATTTTCTTATATACGGAACTACCGACACATATACCGGTGAAGGTTCTTACTGTCCGTATGCATTTCCGGAATCCATAACCGGAAACACTATAGATGTTGCCGTAAATGTCGGGTCAAGCGTCCTGACTTATGACGGTCTTGACGTTGAAAAATGGATTGTTGAAAACTGCTATAAATATGGATATATAGTGCGGTTCCCTGAAAATAAATCTGAAAAGACCGGTTATACATACTGTCCATGGCATCTCCGCTATGTCGGGAAAGTCCATGCCGAAGTAATGCATGAACTGGGCTGTTGCTTTGAAGAATATCTTGAATTACTTGACAAATACACATACAACCACCCACTTTATTACAATATGAACGGAAGTATGTATTATATATATACTGCAAAATCTGCCGGACAGACCACTAAGGTCTGTGTACCTGCTCAGAGTGAGTATACAATATCCGGCGACAATACTGACAGTTTTGTTATAACTTCGCTTAGGTGCTGACATCATTATACGCTTTCCTTACACATATACTTTAAAAAAGGGAGGCGGTATATTTGAAAAAATATCTGAATATTACGGCAATTTCAAAAAAGATAACAGCAGTAATTATAACACTGCTTGTATCCGCACTGTTCATTTCAGCCGGAAAAAATACAGATGTTCAGGCAGACTGTCCGGCATATATTCTCATGGAGGCACGCACAAGGGCTGTACTTGACGAATATAATCCTGATTTACAGGTAAATGCCGGTTATATGTCTAAGCTTATGGCATTACT
The DNA here is from genome assembly GCA_014799765.1 of Ruminococcus sp. Classification (GTDB taxonomy): domain Bacteria; phylum Bacillota; class Clostridia; order Oscillospirales; family Ruminococcaceae; genus Ruminococcus. The sequence goes on along the minus strand of JAAVHK010000030.1, from coordinate 280 downwards.
GCTGATAGCAGAGGATATTGAAGACGGTAAATACACAACCGACACCATCATGACAGCATCGCAAGCTGTCGCCGGTACTGAGGGTGCTGTGGTATGGATTGAACCGGCTGAAAATATCACTGTTGACGAACTGCTTAAAGCTGTTATTATCGGCAATGCCAATGACGCAATGACGGTACTTGCCGAAAATTCCGAACAATCTGTTGAAAATTTCATAATGAGAATGAACAGTGGAGCTTTTGACCTCGGCTTACGTGATACCGCTTTTTATTCGCCGTAT
>JAAVHK010000029.1 GCA_014799765.1 Ruminococcus sp. | reverse complement strand
ACAACAGGGGCGATATTTTCCGGAAAAGCCGTAACTCCACCCATAAGACATATTGCCATTATTCCGGCTGTAATTTTTTTAATTCTTTTAATAAATATAAACCTCCTGTTAAATTTTATTATAATACAAAATTTTCTGAATGTCAATAGAAAAAGCGGAGAATAACTCCGCTTATAATTAATACTCTTCAATAAAATCAACGGGCTGTTCAGTATCTTCGCCGATTATATCGAATGTTTCTTCAGCATTTTCCGGAACTTCAATGACTTCTTCGGCGGTATCTTCCGGAGTTAAAATAACTTCCTCCGCCGGTGAAGATTCAGTTTCAGTAACAATTTCCGTTTCCGTGACCTGCTCCGTAGTGGTGGTTGTTGTGACAGATGTCATTTCTTCGGATTTTGATAACATTTCTTTCATATCGGAAAAAATCATCTTAAGTTTATTGTTTTCCATATCGAAAGATATTAGTTTACCGTCCTTGCCGACCGATATAATATAGTCGCCACCGTCAAGACTTCCGCTTACCTCAAGTACGTTATCATTTTCACTGCCTTTGAGTTCGTCAAGACGTGCGTTAGTATCGACTGCTTCAATCAGATTCAGCATCATAGCCTTGACAGGCATTGCAGACTGTGGTACGGAAAAATCAAGTCCCTTATACGATGCCGTAACAACTCCGCCGTCGAAAGCTAATTTAACTCCGCTGAGTGTATTAGGGGCGGAAAATTCAATATCCCATACGCCGTCGCCGAAACGCTTTACGATGCCTTCGGCGTTCAGCTTGTCAATGGTGATATTCACCGAAGACTCAAACGCACAGTTCAGACCGTTTTTCCGTGAAGTCTCGCTTTTAATAGGCGACGTACACGCTACAAACATTACTGCTGTTATAATCATAACCGCAAATGAAACAAGTCTTTTCATAATACTTTTACTCCAATCTATGTATTTTTTAAGACTTTTTACATCTGGGCGGTCATGAAAAATCGCCTGAATTGATTTTCTGTTACTTTATCTTCCTGAACGAATAGGACAGACAGTTTAAAATATCTCTCGGCAACATAGCTTCTCGGGTATATTTCAGTGACGCTATATCACCGGCAAGTCCGTGAAGATAAACTCCGGCACACGCTGAATCGAACGCACTATAACCCTGTCCGGCAACTGCACCTATCATACCGGCGAGTATATCTCCGCTACCGCCTCTGCTCATACCGGCGTTACCAGTTGGATTTATTGCCATACGTCCCTTTTCAGCAACAATAGTACCTGCTCCCTTAAGAACGACTGTCACGCCCTTGTACTTTGATATGAATTTTTCAGCCGAACGCAAGCGATTATCAGATACTTCTTTTACCGTACACTTCATAAGACGTGCCATTTCACCAACATGTGGTGTCAGAATAATATCCGCCCTTTTCCTTAGTAAAATATCTATGTCCGAGGCTATACAGTTTATGCCGTCAGCGTCGATAATTACCGGAACTTCTGAATTTTCAACGACAAATTTCGTCAATTTAACCGTTTCTGAAGTCATACCCATACCGCACCCGATTACTACAGCATCATATTTTTTCAGGTCTATTATATCCGGACTGAAATGCATATAGCCGTTATTATCCGGTACTTCTATGAAAGTAGATTCCGGAGCAAGCACCGATACAGTATGTATACATTTTCCGGTAGTAGCAAGCTGTACAAGACCTGCTCCGCTTCTCAACGCACCAGATACCGCAAAAAATGCCGCACCTCTCATGGTATTGCTACCGGCTATTACAAGCACTTTCCCGAATGTACCTTTATGTGCGGTACTTTTACGCTCCGGCGGAAAATTTTTCAGTTCCTTACGGTCTATAAGAGTATATTTCTTTGATTTCGGAATTTTTTCAGCTTTTACAGGTATACCTATATCAACTATCCTTATAGTACCGCAGAAATCCCTTGCCGGATACTGTGTCATACCGATTTTTATAAAGCCAAATGTCAATGTTTCGTCGGCTTTGAATGCACCCTCGGCAACAGTACCTCTCAGACTGTTTACCCCTGACGGTACATCTACTGCGATTCTGTAGGCTTTTTTGTTCACCCTGAAAATATCAGCTATATTCTTATTCAGTTCACCGCGAAAGCCTGTCCCGAAAACACCGTCTATAATAATATCCGCCTGTGGTAAGCACTGTTTATAATCGTTTGTTATACTGACGCATTCCTTTATATCATTGTACATTTCCCTTGCGAGTTCCGTTCTGGGCATACCGCATACCATAAGCACCGATATATTTTTATATCCGATTTCCGCAAGAAGTTCAGCAGATACAAAACAATCACCGGCATTATTTCCGCAACCGGCAATAAAGACTATCTTTTTACTGAAATTATTTCTGCAATGATAGTCAATAAGCCTTGCGAGTTTATAACCTGCCGTGACCATCAATCTTCCCTTAGGAACGCCGTATTTTTCGGAATTATCCTCAATAATACGCATCTGTGTGGGCGTGACTATACGCATTGTTTACACTTCCCTTTTATTTAATATAATTATAATAATGATTGTAGTCTGTCCAGTACTCAAGATAGTAAAGTATTTCTTTTTTAGACCTTGTTTCTAATTTCTCAACAGGCTTATAAAACGGATTTTCCATAGTTGTATCAACCATATACATAATATACTGTCCGTTATCATAATCTCCGTACCAGCCTAAATCAACAAGCAGATTGTTATTTTCCAGTTGCAAAAGGTCTTCGCACAACTCCAGACTATCTTCTGGACCATCTGTTTCGGGGTCGTATTCTAAGAAGTTATTATATTTTACCGTCCAGCCGGAAGTAATTCTTAATGCTTGTAGTTTAAAAAATTTCATATCAGACACCTCTTTATAATTCGGAAATCCGTCTGTCCAGATAATCATAAAGCATCTGCCACATATCGTAACCGCTGTTAAGATACAACTGACTTTCCAGTAACTCAATTTTATCTGCAACTTCCGGATTCATTTCATGGTCGTCACCAAAAACAGAAATATCATATTCATTGTAACCACCCTTTAAAAACTCTCCTCTTATCATGTAGGGTGGAGCAAGGCGACATATTTCTGAAAGTATTTCAGCATCTTTATCGTCGCCAATATCTCTGAATGCTTTTATTATATTCGGAACATAATGACCAATTGAGTTTTCAAGAAAAGTAAATATGCCTTCCATGCTTAATTCAGTATCAAAATCAATCAGAAATACTGCTGTCTGAATAAAATCATTATATTCCAGCCATTCTGAACGTTCATAATTCCATAAATTCCGTGAAATTTTTTCACAAAGTTCCGAACCGGAAAACTGTTTTATATCAATATCATTTCCGTCAATCCACTTCATGATTTTTCCTCTCTCAAGAGTTTTGTTCTTAAATTCGTCGGAAGATACTTCTTTATATTGTCGAGAATCTTTTCATTCGGTGAAAATACAAGCCGTGTCAGACCGTAATCTTCGTGCTGAAAGTCTGCGTAATATTCGTGCGAGGCTATGTTATCCGAACTTATAACAACGGTCATATTTTCAGATTCTTCTATATCGTCGGTGTACTTCCCGAAAGCCGTGAATTTTGTAACATCTGTACTTATCATAGCTTTACGTTTTTTCTTTGCTATTATCTTGTCAACGTCAAGTTCACCGTTTGTGAATGCGTATTCATATTCGATATATGACGACTGCATTGTACTGAAAGTCCCGTAACCTGCTCCGACGGCAAGGACAAATCCTATAAGCGACGGTATCGGATTACCAAGCATAAGAATACCAAACAACAATAATATAAGAGTTCCCACCACTCCGGCAATAACCATTACAGTATGTTTTGTCTTTTCGGATGATGTAAGATTTTTCTTTACAAGCTGTTCTGCAAAATTATCCATAGTTTTTTTAAATCTCCGTTTCATTGAAATATTACTAATATATCATAACACAAAAAAGTCATTATTTCAATAAATAAGACCGTTTTTTATTTCTTTTAACTATACTCCGGAAATCTTTATTTGACTAATCTTATTTAATATGCTATAATATTAAAAAAACAGGAGGGATTTGTTTTGGAATTTATACTTGTCATTGCGGTAACGGCTGTCTTATGTATAATATTTCAGGTGAGTACCGATATAATTATTATGGGTATCGCCGTTCTGACAGGTCTTGTTATTGTTTCCATGACACTTTTATTTATATACTTCTTTACAAGACTGTTATTTTCTGAAAAATTAAAGGCGGATTTCTCACGGATTGACAAATCAGAAAAAACTAAATTCCGGACGGCTTACTACATAGTCGACAGCGTGGAATATCCCTGTGTATTTCCGGCTGAAAGTATAATGACAAATAACCTCTACAAAAAAGATAAGAAATATACTGTATGGCTTAACCGTCGTATGAAGTGCGTTTATGACCGTTTTGCATTTACAACTTGCGTTATGGGTTTTCTGGTCAGTACGGAACTCGTGACAGTGGCTGTTATATTATATCTCACGTTCAGATAAGGAGATAAAAATGAACATCAAAAATAATTGTACTCATAATTGTACTCACGGAGCAGGTAGCGAACTTGAAAAAAAAATATCTGCTATTTCACCTGACGAAACTATTCTTTTCGACACCGCTGAACTTCTTAAAGTTTTCGGCGATTCAACAAGAATACGTATAATTTTTGTACTATGTCATGGTGAACTATGTGTCAGTGATATAGCAGACAAACTTAAAATGACACAGTCGGCAATATCCCACCAGCTCCGTGTACTCAAACAGGCACGTCTTGTAAGTACACGACGTGACGGAAAAACTATTTTCTATTCGCTCTGTGATGACCATGTAAAGACTATTTTCTATCATGCTATTGAACACGTAATGGAGTGATTTTTTTATGAAATATTTTGACTTCCATACACACGCATTCACAGACGAACTCGCACCCCGTGCATTATCGGGACTTTCAGATACAAGCGGAAAAACTCCCACAACTGACGGTACTGTAAATGGACTTCGTGAAATTATGCGGAAAAACAATATAGACGAATTTTTAATACTCCCGATTGCTACCAGACCTACACAGCAGACTACTATAAATAACTGGGCTTCTTCGGTAATGGGCGATGGTCTGTATGCTTTCGGGACTGTCCACCCCGATTCCGATAATGCACCGGAAGAAATAACACGTATAAAATCCCTCGGACTTTACGGAATAAAATTCCACTCAGAATATCAGAAATTCTGTCCGGATGACCCGAAAATGTTTCCGATATACGAAAAAATGACAGAGTACAGACTTCCGGCATTATTTCATGGCGGTTATGACCCTTACTGCGACGGCGATATACGTTGTACTCCCGAAAGAATGGCACGTACTGTTGAAAAATTTCCGGAACTTACTTTCATTGTGGCACATTCAGGCGGGCTGAATATGTGGGACGATGTCGAAAAATATCTTGCCGGAAAATACGACAATCTGTATCTTGACGTAAGTGTAATTGCAAGTTTCGATATAGACAGAAATCAGCTTTTCAGGATTATAAATAATCACGGTACTGACAGAATACTTTTCGGAAGTGACTGTCCGTGGGATAATCCGGCAAATGAAATAGATATGATTAATAGTCTTCCGCTGTCTGAAGACGACAGGGAAAAAATCTTTTTCAGAAATGCACATAAACTCCTCGAACTGTCAATATAATATCATTTTACTGATTAACAGAATGTTAGGATAATACTACTAAAATAATAACATTAACTGTGAAAAATTATGATAATATATACTATATCGGACACTTCACAGGGGGGATATTATGAAAACTACTGACGAATCAAGAACTATTATAGATGTTGTCAGTGAATTTGACTACTCAACGCAGAACGAAAAATACAACAATAATTTCCGGAAATGGCGTAAAAATAAAAAAAATCCTTATGCATTCAATTTTTCAGTAAACAAAAACGAAAGTATTTTCATAGACGGCAAGGGTTTTGTAGATAATTCCCATACCGCTTCTGAACATAAAACAATAAGCAGAATTTTTTATATAATCGGTCTTGCTATGCTTATGTGGGTAGCTTGCGAAAATATAATAGGAAAAATTATAATTTATATACTCGATATTATCGGAATTAATATACATTCGGCATTTTTCAGTACGTCATGTTACGGCGGAAGTATTGAAATTGTAACCATAATGATAATTATTTCACTTATAAAAATATATGTACCGGCATTATATATACATAAAAAATTGAAAATGCCTCTTAATGTTGAGTTTATGAGTACAATGAATCATCCGTCGGAACTCATAAACGCTATTGCAATGTCGCTTATCGTATGCACTATAACAAGTATTCCTGACGCATATTCAAGCAGTGCAAGGGAAATTTACGACTATTTCAGGAGTACCAACGCTGATATTTCTGTATGGGGTCAAGCTGAATACGTAATATATACAATATTTGATGTTATTATAATGTCGGTATCGGCGGAAATACTTTTCAGAGGTGCAGTTTTTTCAGCTCTCAGACAGTTCGGCGATATTTTCGCTGTTATTGTCACGTCGGTTATGGCTTCCCTGCTCACACAGAATTTTCCCGACATGATAACAGTATTTTTTATTTCCGTAATATCTTCACTCGGTATGCTGAAAAGCGGTTCTGTATTTACCGCCTTTGCAGTACGGACGGTCTTCAAGATGTATCAGCTTACTATCGTCATTATAGAATCAAGTTCTTCTGAAAATATGTTCCTTAAACGTAATCTTTTCATGACCGGTATCTTTATTATCAGTACATTTACAGTAATTATCATACATCTTACCGGAAAACACAAAAACAGAAATTATCTTGCCGAATATACTTCGGAAATATCACTGAAAGAACGTCTTGTTTTTTCGTTCAGGACGTTTCCGTTTACTGCTGTGGCGGTAGTCTGTATAATAGCATCACTTATAAAAGTAATATATTAGGAGGTTTCCATGAACATATACATGAAACGTGCCATTGAACTCGCTGAAATTTCCGCCGGTGAAGGTGAAGTACCTGTAGGGGCGGTAATCGTCAGGAAGTCTACAGGGGAAATAGTCGGCGAAGGACGTAATATGCGTGAAAATAAAAAAAATGCCCTCGCACACGCTGAAATAATCGCTATAGATATGGCTTGCCGGACTTTAGGTGGCTGGAGACTTCCGGAATGTGAAATGTACGTCACGCTTGAACCGTGTCCGATGTGTTGCGGTGCGATAATTAATGCCCGTATAGATAATGTGATTTTCGGAGCTTATGACCTCAAAAGCGGGTCTGTGGAATCCGTTCAGAAAATTTTTGAACTGCCATACAATTACAGACCTTATGTTACCGGCGGTATAATGAAAGAAGAATGTGCTGATATTTTATCCATGTTTTTCCGGAATCTACGGCAGAAGAAAAAATCTGAAAAATTTTCAGAAAAATTTTCAGAAAACTCTTGACAAATCAGTTTTTATGTGATATAATATTAAAGCAGTCAGGTGATAAGCCCCTTTAAATCTGATTATACTGCTATGCGAGTGTGCTGGAATAGGCAGACAGGCACGTTTGAGGGGCGTGTGTCGAAGGACGTATGGGTTCAAGTCCCATTACTCGCACCATTATAAAAAGACTTCTCTTTTCGGGAAGTCTTTTTTTATGCCTATTAAAATTATTAATAATCTTTCTTTTTTCCGCAGATTTTACAATTCCCGAATAAAGAGAATTTCCCACCACAAAAAACACATAAACCTCTTCTTTTACGGTCTGCTTTTTTCCTGTCAAGCAGAGCAGGGAAATAATCTTCAAATTCTTTCAGATACGGATAGTCTATATCAGTCAGGCTATTACAACCGCTGAAATCATTCTCACCGATAAAATTTACATTTTCCGGAATTTTTACAGATTTCAAAGAAGTACAGCCACTGAAAGCATTTCCGATATATTTTACACTGTCCGGAATTATTACGGATTCCAATGAAGTACAATCTTTAAACGCATTACTTATATTTGTTACACCATTCTGAATATCCACAGACTGCAAAGCCGTACAAAGAAAAAAAGCATTGTCCATTTTTTTCACACTGTCCGGAATTACTACAGATTTCAGATGTGTGGAACACGAAAAAGCAGTTGTACAGATTTCTTCAACGCTATCCGGAATAATTACATTTCGGCTTATACCTCTGTATACTTTAAGTTTTCCGTCACTGATAACAAAATCAGATTCTGTCACATCGAAAACATTAACCGTATCGGCAGTTATATTATCGTAATCCATGACAGCATAATTATTTACTGACTTCTCAAATATAAAAGGGGTCTGACAATAACTGCAAATCCATAAATTTTTTGTGCTGTCTGCTGACAGAGTACCTGCACAGTTAGGACATTTTGCTTCAATAAACGGCATAACAACTCCTCCTGTATCATTTTCTTCATTGTATCACAAAATTCATGTAATGTCAATATATAAAAACAAATCCCCTTGTCACAGGGGATTATTTTTTAACCATTCAGACATATTCAGTTTAACACCGTCACCGGTAGAGAGATACGCATAATACGCAAGTATATATGAAGCGTCAACAGCATTTATTTCACCGTCGGAATTTATATCGGCGGAAATTTTCTGCTCTGTCGTCAGCGTGGAAATACCTGATGTTGAAAGCGTTGCATATTCAGTAAGAACATCCGTCGCATCAATGGCATCTATGAAACCGTCAGCATTTATATCACCTAAATTTTTATCTTCTTCAAGAATCCTGAAATTATATCCATATGTTTCCGCAAAAGTCTGTGCGGTAGAGTTTTCATAACCGCATATAACAGTACCGGACGGAATTGTTTCATAACTGCCCTCTGTCTCGCAATAAGGATTCATGAAAATCAATTCTTCCAGCGAAGTACAACCATTAAAAGCGTACATATTTATTTTATCAACACTTTCGGGTAAAGTGACTGTTTTAAGATTTTCCATTCCGGAAAATACATATCTTCCCATTTCGGTTATACCGTCCCCGACTGATGTTGATGTTATATTCTTCAGATAGTCATTCCACGGACGATTTGCAGGGTCATAGTCCGGAGTTTTTCCCGTACCGTTCAGAATGAAATTTCCGTCTGATACGTCCCATGCAACCGCCTCGCCGGTGAACATCTGTACAAGATAATATGTATCACCTTCCTGAGCCACTCCTACGCCTATATTAGTAAAATTACTGTTCATGATATTATCGTGATGTATCTGCGAACCCATCCACGCTGACATCGCAACATCTGCTACCGGAAACATATTGGTCATGAAAAGTATATTTTCACCACCACTGCCTATTGATATTCTGTTTTCGTCAAAAACAGTGTACCATTGTGTACCGTCGGGGCGTGTATGACCGCTGTTATTTATAATTTCACCTGCTCTTATATTTGCGACATAATTAAGTTCCGGATTGAAATACATAGGAGTTAATCCCTCTTTAGTTCTTTCCTCGTTGACTATTTCCCATACCCTTTCGGCGTATCCGGCAAGCGTTACATCTTCATTAGCCGTAATCTCCGCATAAGCGTCTATATTGACAGACGTACAAGGCAGTATGCACATCATAGCCGTAAGAAATACGGATATTATTTTACTTCCCATAAAAAAACACCTCTCCGGATAATATTTATATTAATTATAACTAAAATATACGTATTTGTCAAGAAAAGTAAAAATTTTCCTGTAAAAAATCCGGAAAGGATATAAAAAGAACATAATACCATGATATAATAAATTCATAAATAAAAGGAGCTTCTTTTCATGAAAAAAATACTACTTATCGAAGACGATTTACAGATATGTGAAGTAATAACAAGATACTTCCGTGACAAAGGTACGGAAATAATCTCCGTACATAACGGTAATGACGCACTTCAGACTATCGGCGACGGTCTGGACGATTACGGTCTTGTACTTCTTGACATNATGNTACCNGANNCNGACGGTTTTGTNATATGCCGTGCNATNCGCAGAAAAAANGATATNCCGGTTATNTTCATAACCGCAAGNGCAAGNGANGAGGATATTTTATACGGTTACGAACTCGGTTGTGANGACTACATCATAAAACCGTTCNTNCTGTCNGCACTGTACGCNAAATGTNAGGCANTNTCAAAACGNTNNGNCGGTACNGTAATTGACAGNACGCTACAATGTGGCAGAATAAAACTCGATACCCGACAGCTTATATGTTANGTNGACAATACGGAAATCGAACTTCCTCGGAAAGAGTTTGCAATATTACAGTACTTCATGAATCATATCGGCTGGACTGTCACAAGAGATACCCTTTTAAATCGTGTATGGGGTGANGANTTTTTCGGNANTGACCGTGTTGTTGACAATCATATAAAAAAATTACGCAAAGCCCTCGGAAGTGCAGGCGGTCAGATAAAAACACTCGTCGGCAGAGGGTACAGACTTACAGAAAGGTGATACTATGAAAATAATTCCTGATGACAGTATNCTGAAAAAAGAGTTTACTATACCTTTTTTCAACNTNAAAAACTTNANAAAAATATATCANAACTTNAAGAACAANAAGAAATCAAAAATATACAANNGAAAAAGAAAAACTTTTGCCGGATTACTTACAAAAAACGTACTTANCGGACTGTTCCTGACTGCTATTTTTGCANTGGGTCTCTATAATGCCGGNCGGGAATATATNATCTCACAGGCNAANACTCAGGCTTACGGTATTCTCTCGTATATGCAACAGGCTATATTTCAGGAAGATTCAGACAATCCGCAAGCACTATCCGCACGTATGAGAACCAGTGCACATTTCAACATTGTCCTCGACGACNGGGGAAATTATCAGATGAACAATAAAACTGAAAACTGTCACGCACTTGTAAGGCTNTCCGACAAGGACGGAAATATTGTAAATTCAAGTCGTATGGCTCTGGAAACTCTCATAATTTTCAATGATGACGAAAAATTATTCATGTTCTGCGATACCGAAAACAAAGAAATTCCGGAACTCCAACAGCTTGAAGCGGATTACATGGAAATGACAGAAAAAGAAACATCTTTCCGTGGTAAGTATATTATAGAAAATTATTCTGTTTATCCGAAAATAACTATGACAAGTGCTTATGTCAATAAAAAAGAGGGTTTGTTTATTCCGCACGAAACTACACTTAATCTTATAAAATATTATAATGAAAATGCATATCCGGAAGAAATACTTGAAACAAAATCCTATACGATTGATATTCCGGAAAAAGACGGCTATGAACTTATTGAAGTATCTTCAACCGATACAGAATATAATGAAACTTCTAAACCTCGTGCATTTATGTACGGTTTTTACGGTACAGAAAAAGAGGCTTTCGACAGACTTAATTCAGAAAATCCACCTTCAAAACTTTCCGCAGGCGGTNTGTNTCATATTAGGNGGTATTTACGGTGGCAGAGTATCTTATCATAATGCTANGGTATATATCGANAATCAACCATATCAGCTTTCCGCAATGATTCAGGTAGAACCGTGGAACTCCGTTTCAAAACCGCTGTACTTTAAACTTGTTATAATGTTCCTGCTCCTTACTATCGTTATAGCGTTATTCGACGCTTGGCGACATAACGTAAGAAATCAGGCAGACTACAGGTTTGAAGACTATCAGAAAAATTTAACCGACAGTCTCGCCCATGACCTNAAAACTCCGCTTATGGCTATCGGCGGATACGTCGAAAATATCATGACCGGTAATCTCTCCGACGAAGAAACAAATAAATATCTCACGTCGGTAATGGATAACATTTCNTATACAGATTCCATAATAACACGTACCCTTGAATTAAATTCCATTAACACTATAAGCATTAAACCGGTACAGTGTGATTTATACCGGATTGTCAATAATGCCGTTGAAAAATATTCCCTGCTCCTCGACGAAAAAAATATATCNGTCCATACCGACGGTACAGGGGAAATTTCNGCCGATTCCNCNACNCTNAAAACTATCATTGAAAATCTTGTCTCAAATGCCGTAAACTACACCATCGAAAACGGTAAGATAAATATATCCGTCAGCAACAGGAACATCATTATAAAAAATACCGTCGGCAAGAAAATTGACGTTTCCGGACTTAAAAAGCCTTTCGCAAAAGGTGACAAGTCACGCAGTAATAATTCCGGAAGTGGTTTAGGTCTCGCCATAGCCGAAAACGCTTCCATGATAAACGGCTTCAGGCTTGATATTTCCTGCTCCGATACCGAATTTGTTTCAGAACTTAAATTCTGAATGTAAAATTTTTCAAAAATACGTGACAAACTGTCGGAAATGTTGTATAATATAATTGTCCACTATTATACGATTGGAGCGATTAAAAATGTCAGATAAAACTTTTTACATTACCACACCGATTTATTACCCGTCAGGTAATCCGCATATCGGTCACTGTTATACTACAGTTGCGTGCGATTCCATAGCACGTTACAGAAGATTACAGGGTTATGACGTCAGATTCCTTACCGGTACGGACGAACACGGTTTGAAAATCGAACAGAAAGCTCAGGAAAAAGGCGTTACACCGAAAGAGTATGTTGACGAAATCGTAGGTACTTTCAAGAAACTCTGGAAATATATGAACGTCGATTATGACCAGTTCATAAGAACTACTGACGACTATCACGTTGAAAGCGTTCAGAAAATTTTCAAGGCTCTCTATGACAAAGGTTACATTTATAAAGGTGAATACTCCGGCAAATACTGCACACCTTGCGAGAGTTTCTGGACGGATTCACAGCTTGACGAAAACGGTTGTTGTCCAGAATGTCACCGTGAAGTAACTTTAGCTAAAGAAGAATCCTATTTCTTTAAGATGTCACCATTCGCCGACAGAATAGAAAAACTCCTTACAGAAACAGACTATCTGCAACCTAAAACACGTGCTACAGAACTTGTCAATAACTTCATAAAAAAAGGTCTTGAAGATTTATGCGTATCACGTACTACTTTCAAGTGGGGTATACCTGTTTCTTTCGACGACAAACACGTTGTATACGTATGGATTGACGCACTTTCCAACTATATATCCGCACTTGGTTACGAAAACAGCCGTCCGGACGAGTTTTCAAAGTACTGGCCAGCAGATGTCCATATGGTAGCTAAAGACATCATGCGATTCCACGCTATAATATGGCCCGCAATGCTTATGGCTCTTGACCTGCCTTTACCTAAACATCTTGCCGTACATGGCTGGATTACTTTCAATGGTGAAAAGATGTCCAAATCACTCGGAAATGTCGTTGACCCGTTTGTACTCGGTGAACGTTATGGCTGTGACGCTATCCGCTACCACATTCTGCGTGAAATGGCTTTAGGTGCGGATAGTTCTTTCTCTAACGAAATCATGATTAACCGTATAAATTCTGACCTCGCCAACGGTTTCGGAAATCTTGTTTCACGTACTGTTGCTATGGCTGACAAGTATTTTAATGGTACTCTTCCGGCTGAACGTGAATCAACCGATTTTGACGAGGATTTGAAATCAGTCGTTCTTCATACTATTAAAGAAGTCGACGACGCTATGAATCAGAACAAGATAAAACAGGCTCTCGAAAGCATTTTCAGGACAGTTGACCGTGCCAACAAGTATATCGACGAAACTGAACCGTGGAAACTCGGAAAAGTTCCGGAATATAAGGCAAAACTCGCAAACGTACTCTATAACCTGCTCGAATCAATAAGAATTATATCAGGTCTTCTTGCACCGTTTATGCCGTCGACTATGCCTGAAGTATGGAATCAGATAGGAGCAGTTCCGGACGACGTAACTTATAATAAACTCTCAGTTTTCGGCGTACTTCCGGAAAATGTAACCGTTCATAAAGGTGCTATACTCTTCCCACGTATAGACGTCGAAAAGGAAATTGAAGAACTGAATAACATCATAAAAGAAAACGTTGAAAAAGCTAAATCGAATCTTTCCGAAAATGAAAAGCCTGTGGAAAAAATTGAACTCGCTCCGGAAATAACTATCGACGACTTCGCTAAAATTGAAATCCGTGTAGGTAAAGTAATTTCCTGCGAAAAAGTAAAGAAATCCAAAAAACTTCTCTGCCTCCAACTCGATGACGGTATGGGCGGAAGACAGGTTGTTTCAGGTATTGCACAGTACTACAAACCCGAAGACCTCATAGGAAAAAAAGTACAGTTTATAGCGAATCTCAAACCGGTCAAACTCTGTGGCATGGAAAGTAATGGTATGATTTGTGCTGTAGATATTCCGGACGGCTGTAAAGTAATTTTCGTTGACGATGATGTACCAGTCGGCTCTAAAGTAAGATAAAAAATCAGGGAGAAACAACATGGGTAGCAGTATGTATTATGACCACAGATATATCCCGAAGCGTACAAATGCAGAGGTTGTCCGTGAATTTGCAGAACTTGTCACATCACTTGGCATTCAGATTGACTATGAAAATGCAACAACACTATATCTCTGGAAACGTAATCGTTCTGAGGGAATACGTGTATATGCCGAAACGGCAGAGGAAGACGAATATCCTGAACCGTTTGGTATGTATTACAGAGAGATTTTCTTTGATGCGGTCTATGATGACGACGATATTGTTAATTCCGATTTGCTACTGGAAATTACTATTGCATATATGCAGAAATATCCGGATACACTGCTTCTCGGAGAATGTAGTCCGTATTTCTATTACGACAAACAGGATATTGATATGGTCGCCTCTGAACCTTTCCGCAGTGACTGGCATTATATGACAAAATCACATATTTCACCACTTACTGAAAAACTTTATGAAAAGTGGAGAAAAATTAAAAATCTTAATTCAGAAAAATAAAAAACATGGGACGGTTTAAACCGTCCCTTTTATTTTTTTTGTGTTTCGTGTGTTAATCAGCGTTTCTATTGACATAACATTTTTTTTGATGTATAATTTCAGTAAAATAAATCGGAATTTAGAGGTGTTATTATTATGTGGCTGAAATCAGGTGATTATAAAAAGCAAAAGTATGTAGAATTAAGATTATACGCACCTAAAAACGAAAAAATTCTATTAGATTTTAATCCTCTTAAGATTTCTGAAGAAGCTGACTGGAATCCGACATGGGAGGAGTGGCATTGCTATCCTACACCTTTACGGATATATAAACAGGATTATGAACTTTTAATAGATTATTTCAACAGAATATATCCTATTCAAGATGCATTTGACGGAACACCTGAACCCGTTTTTGATGTCTGTTTTTATAATTGGATTGGTAAGGAAGACTGGGTTAAAATCATTTCTGAAATAGAACAAGAATTGGATAGTATTTCTGCTGATAAACAATCTTTCTTCATGAATTTTTTGAATTGGCTAAAAGAAGCCCTAAAATTTACATCTATTATTGTTGTTGAGGGTAATTTGTAACTGATTACTATGTTCTTCAATTTTGATTTATGCAAATAAACCAATAATTTAAATAAGCCCGAAAGCAGTTGAAAAATTACTTTCGGGCATTAATATATATTTTACATCAGTTCGCAGATTAAGTTGGAAAATTCAACAGGGTTTTCAATTGCCATACCCTCTATCAGTAACGCCTGACTATACAGTAATTTTGCGTACTTACTTATTTTTTCCTTATCGCCGGTGGTACTCATTGTCTGGAGTTTTCCGAAAATTTCGTGTTCCGGATTTATTTCAAGTACTCGCTGTGCGGTTATCTTCTGACCGTTCGGCATGGAGTTAAGGACTTTTTCCATTTCAAGAGATATTTCACCCTCACTTGTGAGGCATACCGGATGTGATTTCAGTCTTTGCGAAAGTATTACCTTAGAAACTTTTCCCTCTAATGCTTCGGAAAGCTCTTTCAGTAAATCGGCGTTTTCTTCTTCCTTAGCCTTTATTTCTTCCTGTTTTTCGGTATTTTCAAGCCCTAAATCGTCAGCCGATACAGATTTAAATTCCTTATCCTTGTACTTCATGAGCGTCTTTATTGCAAATTCGTCTATATTGTCCGTAAGATACAGAATTTCAAAACCATTATCCTTTACGAGTTCGGTCTGGGGGAGCTGTTCTATTCGTTCTATGCTGTCACCGGTTGCGTAGTATATGAATTTCTGTTCCTCACGCATACCGGTTACGTATTCGTCAAGAGTAACAAGTTTCTTTTCCTTAGATGATGTGAACATCAGTAAATCCTGTAATTTTTCCTTGTTCATACCGTAATCGCTGTATATGCCGTATTTAAGCTGTAAGCCGAATGCTTCCCAGAATTTTTCATAATTTTCACGGTCATTTTTCAGCATCTTCTTGAGTTCGGAACTTATAGTCTTTTCGATACTCTTTGCGATTACTTTCAACTGTCTGTCATGCTGTAACATCTCACGGGATATATTAAGTGAGAGGTCTTCAGAATCTACAAGACCCTTGACGAATCCGAAATAATCGGGGAGCAGGTCAGAACACTTGTCCATGATTAAAACGCCGTTTGAATATAACTGTAAACCTTTTTCAAACTCCTTTGAATAGAAATCAAACGGAGCTTTTGACGGTACGTACAGTAAGGCGTTATAATTTGCGTTACCTTCGTTCTTTACGTGTGCATAGCGGAGGGGTTCACTGTAATCATAGAATTTTTCCGTATAGAAATGCTTATAGTCTTCTTCCTTTAGTTCAGACTTGTTCTTCTTCCACAGAGGTGTCATGCTGTTGAGGGTTTCAACTTCAATGTAATCTTCGTATTCAGGGTCTTTGTTTTCGTCGTCGTCGGATTTTTCAACCGGTCTGCTGTGTGTCATTTCCATTTTAACAGGGAATCTTATATAATCAGAATATTTTTTAACCAGTGATTTCAGTCTGTACTGGTCAAGGAAATCGGTGTATTTTTCGTCGTCGGTATCTTCAAGCATTTCAAGAATAATTTCAGTACCGGCACTTGCTTTGTCGGCTTCGGTTATGGTGTAGCCGTCAACGCCTTCGGACTCCCATTTATATGCCTTGTCGCTACCATAAGCCTTTGAAATAACTGTAACTTTCTTCGCTACCATGAATGCAGAATAGAATCCTACACCAAACTGTCCTATAATCTGACTGTCTTCTTCAAGTTTGTTTTCGTTCTTGAATTTAAGTGAACCACTGTTAGCGATTGTACCGAGATTATTTTCAAGTTCTTCTTCGGTCATACCTATGCCGTTATCGGTTATTTTAAGTGTACGTGTATCCTTGTCAGCCATAAGCCATATAGCAAAATCTTCCTTGTCAAGTCCTACTTTATCATCTGTAAGGGACTTGAAATAAAGTTTGTCTATAGCGTCGCTTGCATTGGAAATAAGTTCCCTGAGGAAAATTTCCTTATGCGTATAGATTGAATGAATCATCATTTCCAGCAGTCTTTTTGATTCTGCTTTAAATTCTCTTGTTTCCATTGAAAAAACATCTCCCGTAAGATTTTTAGCACTCTGTCTCTTTGAGTGCTAAAATCAGTATATAACTTTTCTGTGTATAAAGTCAAGTGGTAAGGTGAAATATTTACAATTTGTTCACAATTTAATAAATTATTCAATAAAAACCTATTGACATAATGTCCGAAAAAGTATATAATTATTATGTTGTATTTATTTGCAGAATATTACTTCGGGCAGTATGTGCAGCTTTGTTTTAAATCATTAACTTAAAAGTGTTTCCGATTAAAGATACAGAAAAAACATTCTTATTTTTTCTAATGATAAATATATTTTGACAAATGAATAAAATAAATGTGGCACCTACCGCCTTTAAGTAGTAATCAGATTATATGATACAAGCTATTTTTTTAATTATTTGAAGGAGGTATTGCACTGTATGAACTTGACTATTGCTATTGTCCTTATTGTCGTTGCCCTTATCGTAGGTGCAGTTGTTGCCGGAGTTATTGCCGGAAACGTCGTTAAAGGCAAGGCTTTCCAGAAGGGCGTTGATGCAGGTATCGAACAGCGTAAACAACAAGCCGAATCCCTGACCGGCTCAGCCGAAAAACAGGCGGAACAAATTATCAAAGAGGCGGAACGCATTATCGAAGATGCGGAAAAGGACGCCGATAATAAGAGAAAGTCTGCTCTCGTGGAAGCTAAGGACGAAATCCACAAACTTCGCAATGAAGCAGAAAATGAAATAAAGGAACGCAGAGCAGAATTGTCACGACAGGAAAGGCGTGTACAGCAGAAAGAAGAAAATCTTGACAGAAAAACAGATAATCTCGAAAGAAAAGAAGAAACCCTTAATCAGAAAATCAAGTCCGCTGACGAAAAACTCAAAGAAGCCGAAACTATTAAAAACGGTCAGATGGAAGTGCTTGAAAAAATTTCACAGTTCACAAGAGAACAGGCTAAGGAATATATAATTTCCACACTTGAAGATGACCTCATTCACGAAAAAGCCGTCAAGGTTGCAAGCTATGAACAGCAGATTAAAGATGAATGTCAGGAAAAGGCACGCAGTTATATTTCACTTGCTATTGCAAAAGTAGCCTCAGACCAGGTTTCCGAAACTGCCGTTTCAGTCGTTCCGCTCCCTAACGACGAAATGAAAGGCAGAATTATTGGACGTGAAGGACGTAATATCCGTACTCTTGAAACTCTCACCGGTGTTGACCTCATCATTGACGATACTCCGGAAGCTATCACTCTTTCATGTTTTGACCAGGTCCGCCGTGAAATCGCCCGTATAGCTCTTGAAAAACTTATTGCCGACGGACGTATCCACCCTACCCGCATTGAAGAAATGGTTGACAAGGCTAAACGTGAAGTTGAATACCGTATAAAACAAGAGGGTGAACGTGCCGTTATTGAAACAAATGTACACGGTCTGAATCACGAACTCATAAAACTTATCGGAAGACTTAAATTCCGTACCAGTTACAGACAGAATGTTCTTGACCACTCCATTGAAGTCTCAAAACTCTGCGGAGTACTTGCTTCAGAACTCGGCGTTGACGCCAATACAGCAAGACGTGCCGGACTTCTCCACGATATAGGCAAAGCCCTTACAGCTGAAATAGAGGGTTCACACGTTCAGATAGGTGTGGATGTCTGCAAAAAATACAATGAAAACCCTATTATCCTTAATGCCATAGAGGCTCACCACAATGACGTTGAACCGAAAACTGTTATTGCCTGTATAGTACAGGCGGCAGACGCTATTTCCGCCGCAAGACCAGGGGCAAGAAGTGAAAATTACGAAAGCTACATAAAGAGACTTCAGAAACTCGAGGAAATCTGCACTTCCTATGAGGGCGTTGAAAAGTGTTATGCCGTACAGGCAGGACGGGAAGTCAGAATTATGGTAGTTCCTGAAATTATCAATGATGAAAAAATGGTACTCGTTGCCAGACAGATTGCACAGCAGATAGAAGCCGAAATGGACTATCCCGGACAGATTAAAGTAAATCTTATCCGTGAAAGCAGAGTTTCTGACTACGCTAAATAATACCGACATAATACAGCCGTTCATGATTTCCGGCTGATAATTCTTAAACTGCGGAAGTTTTTTTCTACCGCAGTTTTTTTAAAAAAGGAGATGTTATTATGAAAAAAAAATCTTTCCGACGTAAACTTATTGCACTTATTACCGCACTTTCAATCCCGACGTGTCTTGTTTCCATGTCTGCATCTGCCGAATGGGTACATATCGGTTATATGGGTGACCTCAACAACGATTTTCACGTAAATGTGGCAGACCTGCTCCTTATGTCGAAGTATATTCTTGCTAAGGTACAGCTTACTTCCGATAATGCCTACAACGTAAAAGACCATTTTTACTCTATAAACGGCAGTGAAATGGACAATTCACTTGAATATCTTCAGACATCAGACATAAATCAGGACGGCAGAACAGATATTTTTGACCTGATACTTATGCGTAAATACGTAATAAACCAGTGGAGTGACCCTGTA
Source organism: Ruminococcus sp. (assembly GCA_014799765.1). GTDB lineage: Bacteria > Bacillota > Clostridia > Oscillospirales > Ruminococcaceae > Ruminococcus. Next base: position 7,797 of record JAAVHK010000029.1, on the reverse strand, counting down.
TATATATGGAACGACGAAACCGAAACCACTACTACAGAATCCACTACAGAAACGTCAACAACTTCCACTACTACCGCTTCTGCTTCCTCTTCAACTTCGTCTGCCGTTTCTACTTTGTTTACGTCAACATCTCTTACAACAACCATATATTCCACGGATATTACGACGACAACTTCCACAACGGCATTTGAATTTATTGAAGCTCCTGTAAAAGAACTGTATGGCTCTATGCCCTCACAGAATAACGCCTCAATGGTAGTATTCTATGTTGATTTTCCGGACTGTCCCTACACATATGAACCTACTACAGCAGAAATAGAAAAAGCTGTATTCGGTTCGGAAGATGCTTCCAGTAAAAACTATCCGTTTGAAAGTATATCGGCATTCTATAAACGTTCCTCTAAAGGAAGTCTCAATATAAGCGGAAAAGTTTTCCGCTATACCACTAAGGAAAACAAATCGGCATACGAGGGCGACGTATATCACGTAAACCTGATAAACGAAATATTTGACGCTTTCAGAGACAGCGAAGACTTCACAATATTTGACGGCAACGGCGATAGTGTAATAGATTCAACACTTATTTCTGTACCTGCGGCCGCCGGTGACGATAACTGGTGGCCTGCTGCTGGTCAGTATGGCGGAAATCCGGACTTCAAAGTTGACGATATGTCAATAGGTCATGTAATAGTCGGAAATGCTCAGATAGAAAGCAAATCAGATTACAAGAACTTCACAAGCAGTTATCTGCACGAAACAGGTCACTGTATGGGACTTCCCGATTACTACCTCTACAACGGCGAAAAAGATTTTGAGGGTCTGCACGGTTCAGCCGGTTACGAGATGATGGACGAAACCAACGCCGATTTTTCAGCCGTTTCAAAATTAATGCTCGGCTGGTATAAGCGTGAACAGGTCTCCATATATGACCCGACTACTAAAACGCAATCCTATACACTTAACAACGCTCAGAAAGAAAACGGCAACTGTATTATAATTCCGTGCGGAAAACTCGAAAACAATTACTATTCGGAATTTCTTATACTTGAATATACTACCCTTGACGTAAATAACAGTCGTCTGAAAAAAGACTACTGGTGGAGAACTTCCGGAGCAGGTGTAAGAGTATTCCACGTTGAAGGAACTGTAAGCGATAATATCGGCTGGAAATACTGGAAATACGCAAGCGGTGAAAATGAAGCTACCAACAACGATGCCGGCAGACGTTTCATACGCATTATAGACGATACCGAAACAGATAATCTTTATCATGCCGGTGATGTTATAGACAGTAATATTTCCGGTTTCAAGTGGTACGCCGAAGACGGTACACAGACAATTGATACCGGTCTTAAAATAAGCGTAGACAGCATGGACGACGACAGTTGTATAATAACTGTATCGGAAAAATAACGAAAGGCAGATATAATGTCAAAACAATTGTTCAATTCAAGTGAAAAGTCAAATTTTATCCTCAATATGACAGAGGAAAAATATTCACAGCTTGCCTCTTACGGACTTTCACTTATGTGTTTCACAACGGCAGTATTTGCAGTAATTCCGGAATTTATAGATAAACTTTCCTATTCGATAGTATCCGGCGGACTGGCGGTTTCGGGCGTAATATGTATGATACTGGCACTTATCGGCATAATGAAGAAGTACATAGATTTCAGGAATCTATCCTTATGGGGATTCGTTTTCATGATTATATGGGGAATTATTTCCCTGATAAATTCGTATTCCGTGAGTGTTTCTTTCTATGGATTCTCCGGACGTGGTGAAGGTCTTCTGGCGATAATATTCTATGCCGGATTCTTTATAACGGCAATGTCGGTCAGACATGAAAAAGCAGTAAATATAATTATAAATTCCATAATAGCTTCCGGACTGTTACACAGTATCGTCGGGCTTGTACAGGTTTTCACCGGAAAATTAAGTCACTATCAGTACGCATCCATAACGACTAAAATAAATGCTTCAAGCGGTCTGGCACAGTCGCCGGTATTTCTTGCAATGGTTTTAAGTCTTGTACTTACGGCATCACTTGTAACAGCCGTACTCACTGACAACAAAAAACGTCGTATTTTCAGTATAATAAGTGCGTGTCTGTGTTCGTTCGTGATGATGTTCACATATTCCCTTATGGGCATAACCGGAATAATTACAGCTTTACTACTTTCCGCCGGAGCAGGTATATTTATTAAAAAAACTCCGAAAATAAGGCTTTTGGCGTTATTTTCGGGAATACTTCCGGCGATTATTGCCGTAATTATAGTAAATGCCGGAATCATAGGTAACATTTCCTCTTACAGACTTTATGACGGTCACACAATATGGTGGGCTGATTCCTATATGAGACTTTCCGCAAGCGGTAACTGTTCACCCGATAATCTCAATCTGTCCGATACCGTTGAAGTATATAAATACCTTAACAATAAAACTGTCGACATAATAAAGAAATATTCGCTGACCGGTACGGGTGAAGACCAGCTTGTATATCCGCAACTCTATACAAACGGTGGGCTTGACCCTGAAACAGCCGATATAAGTGACATTATAGCACTGAATATAAATACTTTCGATAAAGTCTACAATGAATATCTCTATACTGCCGGAACTCGTGGTATACCATCGCTGATAGCACTTGTTCTGATTCTGTGTTCTGTACTGACTGCCGGTTTAAGAAAAATGAAAAAATCGCCGTCGGAAAATACAGTATGTACTTTTATGATGTTCGTATGCGGAATAATTATATTCTTTATCGGGTGCAGTAATATAACATTCTCGCCTGTTTTCTGGACAGTTTCAGGTTTGCTTATGTCCTCGTGCAGTGAAAAGAGTAATCTGTTACTAACAAAAAAGGCTTGACTTTTTTCTGATAATATGATATAATATACTCAACAAATTTACGGAGGTGCTTTTTATTATGGCATACATTATCAATGATGACTGCATAAGCTGTGGTGCTTGTGCCGGTGAATGTCCTGTAGACGCTATTTCAGAGGGCGACGGAAAATACGTTATCGACGCTGACGCTTGTGTTGAATGCGGTGCCTGTGCAGGTGTTTGTCCTGTTTCCGCTCCTGTAGCTGAATAATTTAAAATGTAATTCAGATAAACAGTCTCATACGTGAGACTGTTTATTTTTTTCTTGACAAACGGTACATTTTTATGTTATACTATATCTGCAAAATATTTTAAATCCAACGGAGGACTATTTATAATGAATAAATTCAGACTTTCCGCCCTTATACTTGCACTTACTCTCTCAGCAGTATGTATTTTTTCGTGTGCGGAAACAAATTCTTCTGAACCTGATACAAATACTTCAGTTATTGATACTACAAATAATGCAGATACTACAGAAACGGTACAGAATAAGTATTCCGGCAACTCAAAAAAGACTGATTCCGCTTTCGCACAGGAAGCCGAAGTAAATAATACTGTCTTCAGACTGAATGACGTTGTAAGGATTCCTGCTCCTAACGTTGAGGGTAGTGACTTCATATATTTAAACGTTACAATTAAAAATAAAGTCGATTTGGAATACGAAATCAGTTCAATGAATAACTTCTTTATTGCACTTCCAGACGAAACTGAAGTTTCTATGGACGTAAGGGCAAAATTATACGCTATACAGAATTATCCGAGATGTACCGACGATAATATAACTATCCCAGCCAATGGCGAATTTTCCGGATTCCTTGCCGGTGGTTTTCTTGTACCCTCCGGAACAGATTCACTTACAGTCGGATTCTTCCCGACCCTCAACAATACTAAAGATGCCTCAAATGTAATTCTTACGTCCGTATCAGGCGGAAATATATCCGACAGTGATTTAGTTATGAGATAATTTTAAAGTCCTGTTGTACCTTACGGCATGACAGGACTTTTTATGTATATTTATATTTTCAGTCAACAACAGGTTTTCTTATATTTTTAAGTCCGGAAAAACATATCGCCAGTACGGCAACATATACAATTCCGGCTGTCATGACCGACAAGGCAATTATACTGAAATTACCTGCTCCGTGACGTTTCATTATTTCGCATACAAGATACGCTGTACCGGCACACATTCCGCCGGAATACGCAATGACCAGAAACGGCATTAATTTTAACTTTACTCCGGAATGCTTTTTATAAATTCTTACTGAAACTATCAGTATCACTATATAACATATTGAAGTCGATACNGATGCACCTTCCACACCCATAAGCGATATGAATAACAGATTTCCGGCAAATTTNATTACNGTNCCTAAAAGCATTATCTTCAACGGTACTGACGCTTTGCCTATTGCCTGTAGCATACTGAAAAGCGGAAACGATATACACAGACATATCATTCCGGGCATTAATAACCGTAACGGTGTTATACATATATTTACTTCTTCGGGTTGTTTAGAAAAAAGAAATCCCAGTATTTCCGGCGAAAGTACAGCTATTCCGAATGCTGTCGGAACGGCTATCACTGCTGATGTTATAAGTGCCTGCATGGTATTGCCGGACAGCGATTTTATATCATGATTCGCCCACGATTCCGTTATACATGGTAGTACCCCCTTGCCTAACATATTCGTCACCGACGGTACAAGATTGAATACTGTCAGGGCTATTCCGGCAAACGAACCATATATAAAATGCGGTATNTCTTCTGTTGCTATACCGTCCGGAACTGCTCCCCTGCTCCCGAAGTACGTTATACAGCCTATTACCGTCCACATATCTATAAGTGCTGTCAGATTCGTTACTACTGCACCTATACCGGCAGGAACGGCATTTTTAAAAAGTTCACGTGCTATTTCCTTACGGCTCATGACCGTTTTTTCTGTATTGTCCGGTACTTTTTTCCGGAAAATATTTATTACTGCAAAAAATACTACNGCTCCCACTGACGACAATGTTACACCTAATATACCGGCAGCCGCTGAAATCGCACGGGGGTCTGTTTCAGGAAAATATTTTATTATTACGTCCATGTTTTCCGTGACGTACCCACACAGAAACAATCCGGCTACTACTTTTATNATNCCCTCTACTACCTGTGAAATCGCTGTCGGGTACATATTACTCATGCCCTCATAGTAACCACGTTCCACCGACATTATACAACCGAAAAATACTGCCGGTGCTATCATGGCTACTGATAATGCAGTTTCCGCACTTCCGGAAAAAAATTCCGCTATCAGAAGTGTAAATATACTTCCGGCAAGTCCTACCANTGAAAACATAATNAATGCTGTACTCCGGACTTTCTTTACATTGGCGTACATTCCCAGTGCTATACTCTGTGCAATCATTCTCGCCACCGCCGANGAAAGNCCTGTAACCGTAAGTGCGTATACCGGCATAAACAGGCTATATGCACTGCTGAAATAACTCATTCCTACGCCACCGAGAAGATTTGTCAGCGGAATCTTGAAAACTGCTCCCAGTCCTTTGGCGACAATCGCTGAAATCATCAGTATCAACGAACCTTTGATAAAATTCTGCTTTTTCAAAAAATCACCCTTTACATTACAGTCAGTCAGAAAATTTATGAATCAATTTTCTTGTTTTCACAAAAATATATGTTGCAGAATTTAAAAATATGTGGTATAATATAAAATAAGCTACTTGTGGCTTACAAATTCAAAAAAATGACAAATACTGAAAGGCTGGTTTTAAAATGAACTATAAGTTTTCTGATAAGGTAACCAAGCTACAGGCTTCTGCTATCAGAGAAATTCTCAAATTCACATCAGTCCCCGGCGTTATNTCNTTCGCNGCCGGTAATCCTGCTCCGGAGGCTTTCCCGACTGAAAGAGTTGCGGAAATCTCNGCTGACCTNCTCGCCANTGACCCCGTACTNGCTTTACAGTACAATATCACNGAAGGNTATACNCCNTTACGTGATTTNCTGAAAAGCTGGCTGAAGTCCAAAAAATGCTATAATCCGGACTTTGACGACGTTATTGTAACATCAGGCGGTCAGCAGGCTAATGAACTTTCCTGTAAAGTTCTTCTCAATGAGGGCGATACACTTCTTTGCGAATCTCCGTGCTTTATAGGTTCGCTGAACGCTTTCCGCTCCTATAACGTAAATCTCTGCGGTATTGAAATGGAAGACGACGGAATTAACCTCGAAAAACTCGAAAACGCCGTAAAAACACAGAAAAATGTAAAAATGCTTTATGTTATNCCGAATTTCCAGAACCCTACCGGTAAAACAATGTCACTTGAAAAGCGTAAGGCGGTTTACGATATGGCTTGTAAGTACGATTTTATCATACTGGAAGATGACCCATACGGTGAGTTACGNTTTGCCGGTGAGAACGTACCNNCTATAAAAAGNCTCGACACTNAGGGNCGTGTNATNTATTCAAGNACGTTNTCAAANATTCTGTCGTCGGGATTCCGTACCGGTTTTGTATCTGCTCCGGCGGAAATCATTCAGAAAATAGTCGTATGTAAACAGGTCTCCGACGTTCATTCAAACATATGGGCTCAGGTAGTCGCACACAGATTNATGACCACCACTGACCTNNACAAACATTTTTCTGAACTCCGTGANATTTANCGCAGAAAATGTGAACTGATGTGTTCTTACATTGATAACGGATTTTCTGAAAAAATCTCGTATATCAGACCACAGGGNGGNCTTTTCGTATGGTGTACGCTCCCTGACGACTGCAACATGAATGATTTCTGTACACGTGCTATAAAGGATTATAAAATAGCTGTCGTCCCTGGAAACTCGTTCAGTATNGACGAAAATGAAATCAGTCATTCATTCCGNCTGAACTACTCCACACCTACNAATGANGATATTNTTAAAGGTATGGAAATTTTATCCAAAATGACTAAGGATATACTCGGTTAAATACCGGTATTCCTGAAATATATTAATGAAAGGAATTTATCACTATGCCAAACAAAATGACAGAAAGATATACTGTAACACAGAAATATCTTATGACAAGAGGACAGGCTATCAATTTCCCTGCCCGTTTCTTCAACGCCAATTTAAAGAAAAATGAGGTCTTCGGTGTCGTTATCGACATTCCCATGTCTCCTACCGTCCTCACAACTATGGTATGTTTCGTAAACGGAGCTGCCAACCTTTACTTCAACAACGGTGGCGAATATACCGGAGCTTCTCAGAAATACAGAAATCTTGTACAGGCTACACATACTCTTGTTGCCAACTCCGGACTGCTTATCCCTAAATGCGAAAAAACTAAAACTTATGACCTCCCTAAAGGAAAAACACATAATATTTTCCTGCTCACCAAAAATGCCGTATACCGTACAGAAATAAAACCGGGTGTCATTCCGGAAGACCAGCCGGAATTACGTACATTCTATGTACTCTATCAGCGTGTTCTTAACGAGTTAAGAAGCTGTCAGCTTAAGGACGACGCCGAAAGACGCAGACAGGCTTAAAAGGAGATTTTTTCAAAATGGAAGATAAAAAGCTGATTTTCAGCGGTATCCAGCCTACCGGCACTTTCACACTCGGAAATTATATCGGTGCTGTAAGAAACTGGAAACCTTTACAGGAAGAATACAACTGCATTTACTGTGTAGTCGATATGCACGCTATCACGGTAAGGCAAGACCCTGTAAAGCTTCGTCAGAATACACTTAATTCATATGCACTTCTTATGGCTTGCGGAATAGATGTGGAAAAATCTATACTTTTCATACAAAGCCACGTAAAGACCCATGCGGAATTGAGTTGGATTCTCGGCTGTAATACACAGTTCGGCGAACTCTCACGTATGACACAGTTTAAAGATAAAAGTCAGA
>JAAVHK010000028.1 GCA_014799765.1 Ruminococcus sp. | reverse complement strand
TAATTATTAATTGACAAATTCCGGATTATATGTTATAATATATCTGCCGGAATTTTCCGGTAAAATTCAAACGGAGGTTTAAAAAAATGTATATTACCTGTCTTGACCTTGAAGGCGTACTTGTTCCGGAAATATGGATTGCTTTCGCCGAAAAAAGCGGTATTCCGGAACTCAAGAGAACAACCCGTGACGAACCTGATTACAACAAGCTCATGAACTGGCGTTTAAGCGTACTGAAAGAACACGGTCTCGGACTGAAAGAAATTCAGAACACTATCGCTGAAATTGACCCTATGGACGGTGCTAAGGATTTCCTTGACGAACTCCGTTCACTCTGTCAGGTTATAATCATAAGCGATACTTTCACACAGTTTGCATCACCGCTTATGAAAAAACTCGGTATGCCTACTATCTTCTGTAACTCTCTTGAAGTCGCCGAAAACGGTGAAATAACCGGTTTTAAAATGCGTTGCGAACAGTCTAAACTTACTACAGTAAAAGCATTACAGTCTATCGGTTATGAGACTATCGCCAGCGGTGACAGCTACAACGATTTAGGAATGATTCTTAACAGTAAAGCAGGATTCCTCTTCAGGAGTACCGAAAAAATAAAGAACGATTATCCGGATTTACCGGCTTTTGAAACTTACGACGAACTTCTGAACGCTATAAAAAAAGAACTTAAATAAAAAAATTCCGGCGGATATTAAGTCTGCCGGAAATTCTTTTAATAATTTAAATGAAAGGCTGATAATCTATGTGCAAAGTAATTAAAGAATTTCATACTCACAAACATGCAGTAATGATTTTAGATAAAATGCCGGAACACAATTATTATTATTTCATAATCGACGGAAAAAAATATAAACCTGTTCCCGTATATGATGTCAAAAATACCATTGCTGTTGAAAGTGATAAGAGTTTTATCGGAAAGACAGTGAAGTTTATAAATGAACCTCTTGAACGCTATAAAAAAAGAACTTAAATAAAAAATTTCCGGCGGATATTTAAATCTGCCGGATTTTTTTGTATTCTGCGTGTTAAAAATTGTAAATAATTATCTTACGCTGAAAAGAAGTTTATCATAAGTCGGGAATGGCCAGTAGTCCTCAGCGGTCAGTGTTTCTGCCTCGTCGACAGGTCTGCGGAGTTTATCCATAGCCGGAAGAATAATATCACGGACGTATGCAGACGCTTCAACAGCACCATTTATATTTTTAAGTTCCCTGACGGCGTTTCCAAGTTCAATATCGGCATCAACTATTTTGTCCATGAGGGAAGAAATTTCCTGTATAACGAGTGTTTCATATTTTGTTACGGCGTAACCTTCTTTTGCCCTGAGATTCTTTGCAAGGTCACCGGTGTACTTTGAAAGTGCCGGAAGTATCTGCTTTTCAACCATATCAATCATGGTAAGGGCTTCTATATTTACGGTCTTTACGTAATTGTCAAGCATGATGTCACATCTTGAATGTAATTCGCTTTCCGTGAAGATTTTATGATAAGTAAGCATATCGACATTTTTCTTGTCAAGAAGTTTCGGCATAGCGTCGGCGGTGGTTTTCAGGTTGAGAAGTCCACGCTTTTCAGCTTCTGCAACCCAGCTGTCGTCATAACCGTTGCCGTTGAAAATGATTCTCTTGTGTTCCCTGATGGTCTTTCTTATGAGTTCCTGAAGTGCCGTATTGAAGTCTTCCGCATTTTCGAGGGTATTGGCAAACTGTCTTAGTACTTCCGCAACCGCTCCGTTAAGATGTATATTTGCACATGAAATACTATTTGAAGACCCTAACATTCTGAACTCGAATTTATTTCCGGTAAATGCAAAAGGTGATGTTCTGTTTCTGTCAGTAGTATCCTTGCTGAACTCCGGAAGAACTCCTACACCTAACTGCATTTTCTGACGTGTTCCGCTGTCGTAAGGAGTATCGTTTTCGATAGCCTCGAGAACTCCGGAAAGTTCGTCGCCGAGGAAGATAGAAATAATAGCTGGCGGAGCTTCATTGGCTCCTAATCTGTGGTCATTTCCGGCGGTTGCTACTGAAAGTCTCAGTAAATCCTGATAATCGTCAACAGCCTTTATTACTGCCGACAAAAACAGTAAAAACTGTGCGTTTTCGTAGGGATTCTTACCAGGGGTGAGCAGGTTTACGCCGGTATCAGTCGAGATAGACCAGTTATTATGTTTTCCCGAACCGTTCACGCCCTCGAAAGGCTTTTCATGTAACAGGCATACAAGACCGTGTTTCTGTGCTACTTTCTGCATTACTTCCATAGTAAGCTGATTGTTGTCTGCGGCGATATTGGTAGTTCTGTAAATCGGTGCAAGTTCGTGCTGTGCCGGTGCCACTTCATTGTGCTTTGTCTTTGCGAGAATGCCTAATTTCCATAATTCTCTGTCGAGGTCAGCCATGTATTCGGCGATACGAGGCTTTATTGACCCGAAATAATGGTCTTCCATTTCCTGACCTTTCGGGGGCATTGCACCGAATAAAGTTCTGCCTGTCATGATTAAGTCCTTGCGTTGTCTGTAGAGTTCTTCGGGAATAAGGAAATATTCCTGCTCCGGTCCTACTGAAGTCTTTACGCAACGTACATCTGTATTGCCGAAGAGTTTCAGAATACGGAGTGCCTGAACGTTCAGAGCGTCCATAGAACGTAAAAGAGGTACTTTCTTGTCAAGAGCCTCTCCGGTATATGAACAGAATGCAGTAGGGATATATAAAGTACCGTCCTTGATAAATGCGTAGGAAGTCGGGTCCCATGCGGTATAGCCACGTGCCTCGAAAGTTGCTCTCAGACCACCCGACGGAAATGAAGACGCATCAGGTTCACCCTTTACAAGTTCTTTTCCGGAAAATTCCATAATAACACGTCCATCAGGAGCAGGGTTTATGAAACTGTCATGCTTTTCGGCAGTAACGCCTGTTTCCGGCTGAAACCAGTGCGTATAGTGGGTAGCACCCTTTGAAACTGCCCAGTCTTTCATAGCAGAAGCGACGGCGTTTGCAACCGTAATGTCAAGCGTTTCGCCTCTGTCGATAGTCCTTTTCAGTGACTTATAGACCTTTTCGGAAAGTACGCCTTTCATAACCCTTTCATCAAAGACCATACAGCCGAAGTAATCCTGTACCATTTCCATAATAAAAACCTCCGATTTTAATTAAGAATTTATAATTAATAATTATTAATTGTTAATTATACATTGTTGTATGAAGTCTGCAAAAAGTTTGTGCGGTTTGTTCGGACGTGATTTGAATTCAGGGTGGAACTGCACTCCCACAAACCATTTATGTTGCGGAATTTCTATAATTTCAACAAGTTTTTCGTCAGGCGAAACACCTGCTATTTTCAGACCGTTTTCAACTGCCTGTTTCCGATAGGCATTATTGAATTCCCAGCGGTGACGGTGTCTTTCGCTGATTAATTCCTTACCGTAAATTTTTCTTACTGCTGAATCTTCCGCCAGTCTGCACGGATAAAGTCCTAACCGCATTGTACCGCCTTTTCCGGAAACATTCTTCTGACTTTCCATAATGTCAATGACCGGATTTTCAGTACCGGAAAATTCCGAGGAATCAGCGTCTGTAATGCCCATTACATTCCGTGCAAATTCCACTACAGCCATCTGCATACCCAGACATATCCCGAAAAATGCTATATTATTTTCCCTTGCATACCTGATTGATTCAATCATACCGTCAATGCCACGGTGACCGAATCCCCCGGGGACTATTATTCCGCCACAACCGGCGAACACTTCCGGAGCATTTTCAGCGGTTACTTCTTCGGAATTTATCCATTTAATATCAACTTTCACATCGTTGACTATACCGCCGTGTCGTAAAGCCTCAGCGACTGAAAGATATGCGTCGTGTAACATCACGTATTTTCCGACGAGTGCTACTGTAACGGTTTTGTGAGCATTTCCGGCACGCTGTACCATTTCTTCCCATTCCGACAAATCCGGAGTTTTGTTTTCTATGCCGAGGTGATGACATACAGATTCAGCCAGACCCTCTTTTTCCAGCCATAGCGGAACTTCATAAAGTGACGGTGCTGTTAAATTCTGTATGACATCTTCCTTACGGATATTACAGAACAATGCGATTTTGTCACGCATACTGTCCGGAATAGGTTTTTCGCTCCGTAGTACGATAATATCCGGCTGGATTCCTGTTGATAATAATTCTTTGGCAGAATGCTGTGTCGGTTTGGACTTGAGTTCCTCAGAGCCTGTAATGTACGGAACGAGTGTCACGTGTATGTAAGCGACATTGTTTCTGCCCTGTTCCGTACCTACCTGACGTATCGCTTCAAGAAACGGCGTTGACTCTATATCGCCGACAGTACCGCCTATTTCGGTTATTACTATATCGGCGTCGGCGTCATTTCCGGCACTGTATACCTTGTCTTTTATCTCGTTTGTAATGTGCGGGATTACCTGAATGGTACCGCCGAGGTAATCGCCTTTTCTTTCTTTCTGAATGACATTCCAGTAGATTTTACCGGTTGTTACGTTTGAATTTACTGAAAGATTTTCGTCTACGAATCTTTCATAGTGACCTAAATCAAGGTCAGCTTCCGCACCGTCGTCAGTGACGAACACTTCACCGTGCTGGTACGGCGACATTGTACCGGCGTCGACGTTAATATAAGGGTCAAATTTCTGTATTGTCACCTTGTAACCTCTCTGCTTGAGAAGTCTTCCGAGTGAAGCACCGGTTATGCCCTTGCCGAGACCGGAAACCACACCGCCGGTTATAAAAATATATTTCAAATAGCTACCTCCTTTTAATTAATAATTTATAATGCATAATTAAGAATTATGAATCATAAATTATGAATTAATATGAGCCTTGGTGTACCATGGTGTATGATAAACAGCTATTTTAAATTTCCTTTCATGAAAAAATTTTTAAAAAAAGGTTTTTAAAAATGGCTCATATCATACACCAACTACACCGTTTTTCAATTACTGATTATGCATTGACAAGAGTTTCTTCTTCTGTGTCTTGTAAAGCATCATAGCCCTGTTCTCCGGTACGTACTTTAACGACGTTTTCAATGTCATATATGAAGAGTTTACCGTCTCCGAAGTGACCCGTATATAATGCCCTGACAGCCGTATTTATGACCTTTTCCGTCGGTACCGAACATATAGCTATTTCAGCTTTTATCTTCGGGAGCAGGTTTATTTCAATTTTAGCACCACGGTAATATTTCTGTGTCTGACCTTTCTGCATACCGCAACCGAGAACATTTGTAACGGTTATACCGGTAATGTTGATACTTTCCATAGCCTGAATAAATTCCTGTAATTTCTGCTGTTTGAAGATAGCTACTACTTTTGTCATTTTCGGCGAACCGTCAGCAGACGGAACGGAATAATTCTTAATCTCGACAGCCTCATTTACCGCAACTTTCTGTACGCTTTTTGCGTCGTCTTTTGTATAGCCCTGCATTGATATATCATTCATAGACGGTGCAAAGTCCGCATACGAAGATACAAGACCGTGTTCTGTAACGTCAAGACCTATTATTTCTTCCTGTTCGCTTGCACGTAAACCTATAGTATGTTTTATTATCTGGAATACACAGAACATTGTAACGGCTGTCCACGAGGCTACAGCAAGTATACCGAGTAACTGTTTTCCGAGGAGTTCCACACCACCGCCGTAGAATAAGCCGGTGTTACATATACCGCTTGCACCACCAGCCTGAGCTATCGCAAAACCAGGGGTTTTATCTGTGGCGAAAAGTCCTACTGCTATAGTACCCCACAGACCGTTCATCATATGAACTGCAACCGCTCCGACAGGGTCATCTATATGAAGTACATAGTCAAGAAACCATACTCCGAAACATACAAGCAATCCAGAAACTATTCCTACACATACAGCCCCGAAAGCGTCGAGAACGTCACAACCAGCAGTTATGCCTACCAGTCCGGCGAGTGAGGCGTTAAGACACATTGAAACGTCCGGTTTACCGTATTTCAGCCATGTGAAAATCATACAGGTTACAGTAGCAATAGCCGGTGAAATAGTAGTAGTAAGGAAGATTGAACCTAACATTTCCACTGACTTAGCACCAGCCGGATTGAATCCGTACCAGCCGAACCATAATATAAATACTCCCAATGCACCGATAGTAAGGTTATGTCCGGGTATGGCATTTACTTTTATGTCGCCGTCGGAAGTCTTTGAAAATTTGCCTATTCTTGCACCGATAATCTTTGCCCCGACAAGTGCTGATATACCGCCTACCATATGGATAGCACACGAACCGGATATATCATGGAATCCCATTTTATATAACCAGCCGTCACTGTTCCAGATCCAGTGTGCCTCAATCGGATAAACCAACGCACTTATTATACCGGAGTAAATGCAGTATGAAATAAATTTGCATCTTTCCGCCATAGCTCCGGAAACGATAGTAGCAGTAGTGGCACAGAATACAAGATTAAAGACAAAGTTTGAGAAGTCAAAATTATCGTAAGATGTGAAGATGTCAAAACCTGGTTTGCCGATAAGTCCGGCAACGTCCTCACCCATAAGCAGACCTGCTCCGATGAGAATGAAAACAACCGTACCTATACAGAAGTCCATAAGGTTTTTCATGATGATGTTTCCGGCATTTTTGGCACGTGTGAAGCCTGTTTCAACCATTGCGAAACCTGCCTGCATGAAAAATACCAGCGATACCGCAATCAGAAACCATACACCAAAAATGTGACTGTCCGTAATTTCCGTTACCTGTTCAGTTATTGACTGAATGTCTGTCATAAATATTTCCCCTTTCTGAATTACAAAAGGGCATACGGTTGTTAATTTGTAATCACATACATCACTGAGGAGCGGATTATCAATCATGTACCAATGATTACCGATTAACAATCATACACCCCGTTGTGTATGGAATATAAACAAAAAAGGGGACTATGGACTGAAAAGCAATCCACAGCACCCTTGCCGTTTATGAGTGTATTATATACCGGATTTCAGGATTTGTCAATAGTTTTCCGGAAGTTTCAGCATAAAAAACAAAACAAATTATCATAATGTATAATTAAGAATGCATAATGCATAATTATCTGTATCAGTGTCAGTATCATTATCTGTATCGGTGCATTTCGTGTACGTTCGTGCAGTTTAAGATTTAACAGGCGAAACGCAAAATAATTATGAATTGATAATTATGAATTATGAATTATAAATTACGAATTTAAGATTGTTTTTTGTCTGAAACGTACATATTTTAAAACCTGCTTGACTTTTTGCCGGAATTATGATAATATATTCCTTGAGAACAAGGACGTTCATTACAGGCTTCTTCTGTCTGTATGGGCGTTCTTTTTTATTTTTTTCAGGGAGGCTGAAACTATGGATAATTTCAGAGAAGAAAAACCTTTCAGGGAACAAGGTCTTTACCGTCCGCAGTTTGAACACGATAACTGCGGTATCGGTGCAGTAGTGAACATAAAGGGCATAAAATCACGTGAAGTTGTGGAGAATGCTCTTAAGATAGTAGAAAAATTAGAACACCGTGCCGGTAAGGACGCTGAGGGCAAAACCGGTGACGGCGTCGGTATTCTCGTACAGATTCCGCATGATTTCTTTAAATCGGTGACAGGTCTGAAACTCTCCGGAGCAGGTGATTACGGTGCAGGAATGTTCTTTTTCCCACAGAACAGGCTGAAAAGAAGTCAGGCAATGAAGATGTTTGAAATCATCATAAAAAGAAACAATATGAAATTCCTTGGCTGGCGTGAAGTGCCGTCATGTCCTGAAATCCTCGGTCAGAAAGCCGTCGACAGTATGCCATACATCATGCAGGGTTTTGTTGAACGCCCCGAAGAATGTTCCGCCGGTCTGGAATTTGACCGTAAACTATTTGTTGCAAGAAGAATCTTTGAACAGTCCAACGATACAACTTATGTATGTTCGCTTTCAAGCCGGACAATAGTTTACAAGGGTATGTTCCTTGTTGACGAACTCCGGAAATTTTATCCCGACTTACAGGACGAAAAATTCACTTCCGCTATAGCTATGGTGCATTCGAGATTTTCCACTAATACGAATCCTTCGTGGCAGAAGGCACACCCTAATCGTCTGATAGTACATAACGGCGAAATAAATACTATCACCGGTAACGCCGACAAAATGCTTGCCAGAGAGGAAACAATGTCGTGTGAGGCTCTGAAAGAAGATATGCATAAGATTTTACCGGCTATCAATGCTGAGGGTTCAGACTCCGCACGTCTCGACAATGCCCTTGAATTTATGGTCATGTCGGGTATGCCTTTGCCACTTGCGGTCATGATTACCATTCCTGAACCGTGGAAAAATAACCGTACTATCCCGAAAGAAAAATACGATTTCTATCAGTATTATGCAACCATGATTGAACCATGGGACGGACCGGCTTCAATACTTTTTTCCGACGGCGATGTTATGGGTGCAGTCCTTGACCGTAATGGTCTGAGACCGTCACGGTATGTACTCACTGACGACGATTTCCTTATTCTTTCTTCCGAAACCGGTTGTATAGATATTCCGCCGGAAAAGATTATCAGAAAAGACCGTCTCAGACCTGCCAAAATGTTACTTGCCGATACGAAACAGGGCAGACTTATTGACGATAACGAACTGAAAAGTTTTTACGCTTCCCGTCAGCCTTACGGAGAATGGCTTGACGCTAATTTAGTACGCTTACAGGATTTGCACATACCAAACAGGAATGTTAAAATATATTCCCATGAAGAACTCGTCACACTACAGAAAGCATTCGGATACTCGTATGAGAACATCACAACCAATATACTTCCTATGGCGAAAACCGGTTCAGAGCCGATAGCCTCAATGGGTTCTGACGTACCGTTACCGCCACTTGATTCCGGCAACATACCGCTGTTCAATTATTTCCGTCAGCTTTTCGCACAGGTTACAAATCCGCCTTTTGATGCTATCCGTGAAGAGATAGTAACCGATACAAGCGTATATATCGGTGAGGACGGCAATATTTTAGAGGAAAAACCTGATAACTGTCATGTACTTAAAGTTGAAAATCCTATACTTACAAGTACAGATATGTTAAAAATAAAGAATATGAAAGTCAAGGGGCTGAAAACAGCAGTAATCCCGATAACTTATTATATGGGTACTCCGCTTGAAAGGGCTATCGAAAGACTTTTCATAGAGGCTGACAAGGCATACAGGGACGGTGCTAATATTCTCATACTCTCAGACCGTGATGTTGACGAATATCACACCCCGATACCGTCATTGCTTGCGGTATCTGCTTTACAACAGCATCTTGTATCCACAAAAAAGCGTACAGCAGTAGCAATGATTCTTGAAAGTGCTGAACCCCGTGAAGTACATCATTTTGCTACTCTCTTGGGTTACGGAGCGTGTGCGGTAAATCCGTATCTCGCACAGGAGACCATACGGGACTTAATAAACACCGGTATGCTTGACAAGGATTTCTACGCCGCCGAAACCGATTACAATAACGCCGTACTTCATGGCATAGTCAAGATAGCTTCCAAAATGGGAATTTCTACAATACAGTCATATCAGGGTTCAAAACTTTTCGAGGCTGTCGGCATTTCCCACGATGTAACGGAAAAATATTTCAGGGGTACAGTCAGCCGTATAGGCGGAATAACTCTCGATGACATAAGCCGTCAGACAGAATCCTTACACAACAAGGCTTTTGACCNTCTCGGACTTACCGTCAATAACTCGCTTGAAAGTGCCGGTAGTCATAAGTTAAGAAGCGGTAAAAGCGAACACCTTTACACCCCCGAAACTATACATCTTCTTCAGGTTGCTACACGTACCGGAAATTACGATATATTTAAAAAATATTCCGAATGCATACACCNTGAAGACAATAATCTTACACTGAGAAGTCTTCTCGATTTCAATTACGACGAAAACGGTGGAATCCCGATAGATGAGGTTGAAAGCGTAGAGAGTATCTGTAAAAGATTCAAGACCGGTGCAATGTCATACGGCTCTGTTTCGCAGGAGGCACACGAATGTATGGCAGTCGCTATGAACCGTATCGGCGGAAAATCAAACTCCGGTGAGGGCGGTGAAAGTCCGGAGCGTCTCAAATCTGACAGATGTTCAGCGATAAAACAGGTAGCCTCCGGACGTTTCGGCGTAACAAGTGAATATCTCGTATCAGCTAAGGAAATACAAATCAAAATGGCACAGGGTGCTAAACCAGGTGAGGGCGGTCATCTGCCGTCGGGGAAAGTCTATCCGTGGATTGCCAGAACACGTCATTCAACTGCCGGTGTAGGACTTATTTCACCGCCACCGCATCACGATATATACTCAATTGAAGACCTCGCACAGCTTATCTACGATTTAAAGAATGCCAACGAAAACGCCCGTATTTCCGTCAAACTCGTTTCGGAAGCCGGTGTAGGTACGGTATCAGCAGGCGTCGCAAAGGCNGGAGCTCAGGTAATACTGATTTCCGGTTACGACGGCGGAACAGGTGCAGCCCCGAAGAGTTCTATATATAACGCCGGTCTGCCGTGGGAATTAGGTCTTGCAGAAGCTCATCAGACACTTATAATGAACGGTCTGCGTTCACGAGTAGTAATAGAAACCGACGGCAAGTTAATGACCGGCAGAGACGTACTTGTTGCGTGCCTGTTAGGTGCGGAAGAGTTCGGATTTGCTACCGCTCCGCTTGTAACAATGGGTTGCGTGATGATGAGGGTCTGCAATCTGGATACTTGTCCTATGGGAATCGCCACACAGAATCCGGAATTAAGAAAACGTTTTCAGGGCAAACCGGAATATATTATAAATTTCATGCATTTTGTGGCACAGGAATTAAGAGAGTACATGGCAAAACTGGGCGTCCGTACCGTCGAAGAACTGGTAGGACGTACTGACCTGCTCCGGAAAAAAGATATTCCTGACGGTCAGAAGATTGATTTTTCAGAAATATTATATAAATCCGACAATAACGGAAACAGTCACTTCATACCGGAAAATATCTATGATTTCAGACTTGAAGAGACCGTCGACAAGAAAATCATCATGAAAAAAATGAGTTCCGCCCTCAGAAACAAGACAAAGAAAACTATCAACATAAACGTAATAAACACAGACCGTGCTT
>JAAVHK010000027.1 GCA_014799765.1 Ruminococcus sp. | reverse complement strand
TATATGACGAATTGACTATGCCTCCGGAACTTCGCAAGGCACATCAGGCTAATGACCTCGCTGTGATGACCGCTTACGGATTCGACCGTAAGATAACCGAAAGCGAATGTGTAGCGGAACTCATGAAGATGTACCAAAAATTGACAAAATAATTCCGTATCTGGTTTAATCCTGACTGATATGTTCAGTCGGGATTTTTTTAACTACCATGTTCACAGTATTCTGGTTAACCATGTTCCGAAAGGTTACAGAATGGTTACGGCAGGGCAGATAATAGACATTTTATGTGAAAACGTTGCAAAATGAAACAAACTTTGTTTCAGGGTTTTGTAGCGATATACCGTAAAAAATTGAAAAGTGAAACAAATGAAACAGAGTTTTCCTATATTTAGGTCTCGCAAGTATATGGTTAACCATGTTACTGTGACGGAAAAGTTTTAGTGTTATTTTTGGTTTCAATGGTTTCAATGACTGATTTGTGGCTATATACCGTTAAAAACGCTGAAACAAAACCTGAAACAGACCTGAAACCAAAGAAAACTTTGTTTCACTATTTGTTATATATTCTTACATATCCATAAGGAGATATTCTCATACCACTGCCGGATTTACTCCAGCCGAGAGCGGTCAGGGAGCGTGAAATATCCAGTGACATTTTACGTTCTATAGGCTGATTGAGTTCGTAATTGTAGAGTTCGCAGGCGATTTCCCTGACGGAAATTCTGTCTCTCCGGTAACCTCCGGAAGTATTATTTTGCCCTTGAAATCGGCGTATATGAGACCGTCTTTCTTCCAGACTTAACGTATACCAGTCTGTAGTAATCGGGATTTCAAGGAAGTTATATATATCGGATTGTAGTGGACTTTCGTCGAAGTGTTTACGCTGTTCAGATTCCGCTATAGATAATATATTTTTATCACATATATAGATGCTTGTATTATTCTTGTATAAATAAAAAGCCTCCGACCATAGCTGAGCTATGTACTCGGAAGTAAGTTCTGAATCAATATTTTTCGTCGCCCGATTTATATCAACGTCAATCGGATAGTAACGACGGTCACCAGTTTCATCTTTCAGGAAGTCGNAATTGTTNGTAGTACCGAGGAAAACGCACTGTCGGGGACGTTGTTCAGGGTGTCGACCGTAAGGCTTACGATACACGTCATGTTGACTTGCAATCGCCTGTTTACTGCGTTCTTTAATGGATTTCTGAAATGCCGTACCCTCACCTAACTCGATAATCCATTTGCCTTGAATACTTTCATAGAAGTCTTTTCCGTCGAAAGTGGTTACGCCATCGGTGAACCATTCCGGATTTACGGCTATTTTACTTATAAATTTAGACTTTCCGATACCCTGTTTGCCGACAAAGACCGTACACGTATCAAACTTCACGCCTGGTTCAAAGACTCTCGCAACCGCTCCGACGAATGTTACAACAGCTACAGTACGTGTGTAAACATTATCGAAAGCCCCTAAAAAGTCGGAAAATACGGTCTGTACACGTGGTGTACCGTCCCACTGTATGGCGTTCAGATAGTCTTTTATCGGGTGATAGGCGTATTTGCGTTCTATGATAGTACACGCCTGATTAATCGTTTCTACAGAAGTTGTAACGCCGTATTCTTCNTCCAANTACAGCTTAATACTACAGTCCGAATAATCGCTCCAGTCGNNATNACCGTGAACACGCATCTGTTTCAGTTCGTTGAATCGGATTTTACCCTTGAATCTGTCGTCATTTTCGAGTATGACGTGNATATTNTGCAGATTNTTNTTTATAGCGTTATCGTATTGGTTACGCAGAAGACCTGCACGCCAATCGGAATCAGCTTGCTGACGGTCAAGACATTCAAGTAGCCATTTGTCCTTATCGAGAGTTAAAGCACGTTCTGAATGCTTCTGTAGGCTTGCTATGAGACGTTCACGGTCTTTCACGAGTAATTCATTAGCGTCCTTGCAATCGCCCCATATATCCGCATCACANCTGATATACGGTACATTTTTTTCATCACACAGTTTCATGAGTTTAGCATTGGCTTCACGTCCTTTAGGGTCATTGTCCAAAGCGATAATNAGAACNGTTTNAGAAGTGTCATAGTCAAATATTTTANNNATATNGNTTNTTGANCCTAATCCGANACACGCAAACCCGCACTCGTCAANGCTCATGCAGTCGATTTCNCCCTCAACCACAAAACAATAAGGTGAATTTAAAGCTGTAGGGTTAAGAATATGGGCACTACCTCTTTTCCGCTTGANGTNCTCGGTAGTACTTCTCCACATNAAAGAGTAGTTTGAAGTCGGAATAATAACGGCATACGTGGTCTGATTGTTCTTGTACGTGAAATTCTCCACGTATCCGCAATGGAANTTACGCTGAGTTTGTAGTGATATACCACGGTTTGTCAGGTAATCTGTCTCATGCAGGTGCTGTTCTGCAATAGCAAAAAATGCTGTATAATCTTTTTCGATTTTTGGCTGTACAGGCTTTTCNGATTGTTTTTTCGGTCGTATCGGTTGTGATGCGGAANCTATNCCGTATTTNGNCTTTAATTCCCTGATTATTGTCCCCTTATCGCTGATNTTGTTNNTTGCTCCATATAAGTCGAAAATATCACCTTTTGCCTCGCACGAAAAACAATAATATCTGTTATTTTCGGGATANACNGTAAACGCTCCCGAATGGTGAGNNCCTGTCCCACTGCCACATAATGGACATATGTACTGATTTTTTCCGCCGTTCTGTGACTTTTGCGTGATTTCATTCACATAGTCAAGTCAAAAATGGTNTGATTTGTTCTAATTCTTTCATAGTAAGACCTCCTTCTATAACAGGAAGGAAATCAGCGTTATTCAACGTTTTTTCGTTGTTTTGTGCGGAAAGTTTACAATCTGTTAACATTTCTTTCATTTCGTGGAAGTCGTTGATGTATCGTGCNGTNAACTGTACACCCTTTTGACCTTTTTGCTTGTGGGCTATCATCTCGCAACCCTTTTCGGTGCAGAGAAAACAAGGTCTTGTTTCACCTTTTGCGTCGGTGTAGGTGCTTTCAATGAAGAAATCAACGTGGGATATTTCTCCCTCGTTAAGATATTCACAATATCTGCGAATCTCTTTCAGCAGGTCATTNTGTGGTCNNTCNANTCTGCTGTCAACTACCAGAACGCCGTTGAAGTCCGTTACTTTAAGTTTTTGCATTTGCAATACTCCTTTTTATAAAATATCTGCAAAATACAATCATCTGCACACTATCAGGTTAAAAGAAAAAAATTTTTTGCCGTCCCTGAAAAAGACTTGACAAATCCGTAATCTTATGCTATACTGAAATAGTAATAAGACAGACCAAGCCTTTATATGTGTTTTATTGTATTTCGCAAATTCATTATAGCACATAAAAGGCTTTTTGTCAACCCTTTCCGGAAATTTTTTCTTGAAATTTTTATTAATAAGTTATTTTTTTGCGAATCGCCTGTTAATTTTTTTGCGTTTCGCATGTTAAATTATGCTGTCGGTATCTGATTTGTAAACAGTCAGTTACGACGGCTTTTTTTATAATTATCGGAAGTTTACGGAGATGCTCTCTGTCTGAATGAAGGTTGTCAAGTGCGGTCAGTAAATTCTGTTCTTTTTTTGGAAATGCCTTGATTTCGGAGTAAGTCAGTGCCTGCTGGTCCACATCCTGACATTTAGGTGAGTATTCATAAAGAAGTATCAGAAAAATGGCACTACAGCAGGTTATGACAATCATTAATAAAAAGATATAATTATTAAAAGTATATAAAAACACTGAAGGCGATATTTATTATTCACCTGCTCAGAGTAGTTATATAAGTATAAAGAATTTTTTAATTCAGATGTTATAGAAGAAAACTACAACCTGTTAAAGAAAAAAAGAACTGTACAAATTTAATCTTTTATGTTACACTCAAAGTATATTAATATGTTTTATATGAAGACAGGAGTGAATAAATATGAATAAAGAGAATCAGGAAGAAATTGTTTCGATTGAGGTCATAACAAAAGACCGGAAAGGATTAGTTTATGAAATAACGGGAATAATATCAGAATTGAATATTGCAATTCTGAATCATAGGGCAAAGGTTTACAATAATAAGAATAAGAAAATGATGTCAGATTTCAAGGTTGTTGTAAGGGCAGAAAATTACATTCAGATTGAAACACTGATTCATAGGTTGAATAAAATAAAAGGCGTTATCAGTGTGAATCGTAATACATTATGATATTTTACTTGTATGCCTGATAGTTTTCGCTTATTATAAGTAATAGAATAATCGTATATCACACGTTATTGACAAATACAAAAAAATATGATATACTGTAATCATAGCAAACATACTAGTATTATAGGAAATAAAATATATTATCATAAATTGACCGGACAACCGGAGGTTTTGCAGATTAAAACCATTGGCTGTCTGGTTTTTTTATATTAAAAAAAAGTGAGGTATTATTTATGAAAAGAGTAAAAAAATTTACTGCGTTTATTCTGACACTTACAACAGCCTCAGCGTTATTTCTTGACGGCTGTGGCAGGACTGACAAAAACGAAGAATATGTATTCAGGATAGGAACGGCAAACGGTTCACTTTGTCTTGCTCCGCTCCACGTTGCAGAGGATAACGGCTATTTTGAGGAAGAATTTAAATCTGCCGGAATCAGGTACGAACTTGTTGAAATTGACCTTCAGCAGATGGCTGATTTGATTACTTCCGGAAAAATAGATGCCTGCGTAAATCTTGCAGGAAGTCTTATACCGCAAATCGACAGCGGACTTGAAATATCTTTCACAACCGGTATTCATACAGGCTGTACAAAATATTATGTTTCCGCTGATTCCGATATTAATGATATGTCTGATTTAAAAGGTAAAAAGATAGGCGTTCCGGGAATGGGTGATTCTTCTGTAGTAGCATTGAAAAGAATACTTCACGACTTAGGAATAGGCGTAAGTACAGACAATATGGAGATTGAACTTGTTGTTTATAACCTTACGGATTTACCGCTTGCTTT
>JAAVHK010000026.1 GCA_014799765.1 Ruminococcus sp. | reverse complement strand
GATGAAGAAGATGATGAAGATGAGCTTGATGGAGATGAGCTGTCATCTCCACAGCTTGCGAATGCACTTGTAGCCATAGCGAGAGTTGCTACTAAAGCTAAAGTTTTCTTAAGTTTGTTCATTTGATTTTTCCTCCTTAAAATGTATATTATATTTCTTAATAAATATAATATTATGAATAGATATTCCGTTTCTGCAACCGATACTACGAGCGATTGTCCTCGCCATGCGTAACATCATAGCGGAAACTACTGATACCAAAAGCTCTTTGCGAAAAAATTTCCGCATTATTTCCGGAGTGTGTGACCTCAGCAGAGAGCCGGTACTATCTGTGCAATGCACCCACTACGGATTATTTGCTTTTATTAAAATATACCTTATTTTTTGTATAAAGTCAATAGTTTATAACGTTCTTTAATATTTCTTGTGAAATATGTATACTTTCAACACATTTTTCTTGTTGAAATTCACATAAATTACTGATAAAATTTCAGAAAGTTACAAAACAGTTACAAGCATTTTTGACACTTATGCACTATTATAACAACTGTCTTTTATAGCTATTGCCCAACAGTTACAAATTCAACGATTTCAGCCACCTGTTTTTGTGTAAGTTTTTCCACATATAGCAATTCATACACATGACTGAAAATATGTAACTGTTCACGAAGCGTTATTATGTCCTGTGCAACCTGCTCATCGACGTGCGGTAATAACATAAGTTCCTCGATACCGGCAGTATTTATGTTTATCGGTGCTATGTCGTCAAGAGTAAGTGGCGGTACTGTTTCTTCTTCCGGAAAGATTTCCTGTTCTGTATCCGGTTCGGGAAATTCTTCCGGTTCTTCGTACACTTCCTCAGCCGGATATACCGGATTCTGTACGTATATATAGTCACGTATTGCGGAAAATTTTGCCTCACCTATGCCGTAAACGTTCATTATTTCCTCTATATTATTGAAACCGCCGTACTGTTCACGATAATTTATAATCTCATTTGCCGTTACTTCTCCTATGCCGTAAAGTTTCGTAAGTTCTTCAACTCCGGCAACGTTTATATCAATGAAAATTTCTTCCGTTACCTGCTCCGTGACCGTTTCGGCAGTTATAGTTACTGTTGTTTCAGACGATACTGTAATTGTTTCGGTATCCGTCGAAACGTAAGAAGTTTCAGTTTCGGAAAATGTTGTAATAATTTCCGTCGTTGTAGTCATACATAATGTAGTTATTTTTTTCGTTGAAGTTACGGAAGTGTCTGTTGTGGTTGCCGTTGACGTCTGGAATGTTCCGGAAGTAACCGGAGCAGGATTCATGACAGTAACTGTTACTTCCTCTTCCGGAGAATTTTCCGTAGAAAGTACCATGACAGAAGTACATATTACCGTCAATACTGCCACTATCAGATACATTATCCCTGATTTATTCATTCTGTTGAGTTGACATTTCTGCGTAATACATAAGTATCGCCGTTGCATCGACGGCATCTATAAGACCGTCGCCGTTATAGTCGGCACAGAAAAGTTTATCTTCTGCAATAGTTCCGGTTTTTTCTGTCGACATTGAAGCATAATGTTCAAGTACAAGTGTAGCGTCAACGGCATCAATCAAGCCGTCGTCATTTATATCGCCTTTACGTTCTCCTACCGTCATGAATTTACATTCAGATGCAAAATTACTGTCATCAGAAGCAAGTCTCACGGCAATCCGCTGACCTTTTTCAACGGCGTAATCCGTTTTCCACTCATTTCCGAGTATTTCCGGTACTTCAGATGATTCTATGCCATAACGTCCAGCCATTACCGCTTTAAAATCATCTGCCGAATTATATCCCATATTTCCGGCAAGTACTGATATATCTTCCTCTCTCATGGACGTGTCTGCCGGTAATATCTCGTAATCATATCCCGAAAGATAATATTTACCGTCCTTTAAAATAAATTCCGGATTCTTTTCAGGTGCGGACGGTGCAGACGGTATCTTATACTGTACCGGTTTACTTGCAAACATACCGTTTCCGGCAGATACTTTCAAAGTAACTGTTTCATTCGGGATTACCTTAAATGCCTTGTTCATTACCATACCGGAATTAATCCACGTACCGTCAACAAGTCGTTTTCCGGCAGATACATAATCACTTTCAAGCGGTTCTTCCGTTACGGAATATTTCAGAAGTTCCGCTGTTGCATTAGGAATAAATCCTAAAGTTTCATAATAATAATCGTATTCCAGTTCAGGAAGTACAGCCCTTTCCGGTACTGTATATGTATATTCTTCGGAAGTCTCAACATTTACCGCTGTTATTGTCTGTCCGGCATAATCGCTTACACTGTCGCCGAATGAAAATTGTCTGCCGTCCTCAGCCGTTACTATGAAGCCTTTCTGAAAAATTATGGATTCCTTTTCAAGACTGAATTCAACCGGAGATTTAAGAAGTCTTACCGTCACATTATTTGAAAGTTTATTCTGTTCTTCGAGTTCAAAAATAATATCCGTCTCACCGTATGAGACATCTATTTTTCCGGTGTATTCGTATGGCTTTATTTCCTCGCCGTTCATGGTAATCTTTGAGGAAGTCTCCGGATATAACTGTAAAGATGTATCACTTGCGGACAATTCTATAATATATTCGCTGTCATTCAGTCTTACCGCTGAACCTGTACCGGAAGTATTGCCTTTATAACGTAATGAACTGAATCCGGCTTTTGACGGTCTGTATGTTCTTCCGGTGACTGCCATGGGGTCAGTATACGCTGAAATCTTTGTTTCTTCCGTAATCTTTATCGGTTCAGTATAGGGTACGTACTCGGAATCATTCACCGAAACAAATATATCACCTGCTCCCGATAATGTTACTGCTTCGTCCTGTGGGACTTCTCCGGAAATATGCGAGAATTTTACACTGTCAACCGGATTGCCGAAAGCCTTGAGTGAAATATTTCCGACATTTATATATAAATCTCCTGAGGAAAAAAGTTCCTCATAGGTCTTATAGAGTTCGTCAGCCTCCTGAAGTTCGTCCTTGTTACTTTCGGGTATACCGGCATATATTTCCTCTTTAAGCATAGACAGTATAAGTGTTTTTTCCTCGTTGGTGTATTTCTGTTCTTCGCCGTAAGTATCAGACCAGTTTTTACCGTCGGCACTGTAGAAACTTTCATTTTTTCCGGTATATTTTTCAATCTGTCCGGCACTGGAATAATTATTTATATCAGTTATTTCACCCGTTTTGAAATCTTTTATGAAAAGTCCTGATTCAACAGGTATGACATATGGGTTTTCCTCATTGGTAAGTTTAACCACTACACCGAATTTTTCACCGGCTTTTACCGGAACACTTTCGGAAAGTTCTATAGTACGGTAACCTGTAAGCGAATCATAACCCGAAGTTATCGCTGACGGTTCAGCGGAAGTCGGGTCTGTTTCGTCGGAAAGTCCGGAATATATAGTTATTTCGTAATCTGTTCCGGCGTTCTGGAAATATGTTGATACTGCATCTATCTGCATATCGGTATCCGCTGTGAAAATATTCGCCATATAGGAAGATTCCGCTTTCTGTCCGGTGGTCTCCGCACTCATAAGTTGCGACGGTACAAATGTATCATGATGATAATTTACTGCATAATTATTCTTATCGCCAAGTTCATAGACTCCGAACAGGTTAAGACTTTTATCTTCATAGGAAATCCACATATAACCGTCATCGCCGAAAGAATACCCCCAACTGTTCTTTACAAGCCATGCTCCGTTATGTTCGGGTTTTATGCTGAATCTCTCCGCAGGGAAATCATCGTCCCAACCGGCAATAGTTACGGCATGGTTTGAAAATTTAGGAAGTCTGTTACTGTTTATGCAGTTCCATGTTGAATTATATGATTCCGGCGAATCGTGATAGAAAGACACGTCAACCGCCTGACCGTCATACACAAACTGTTTTATCAGATTATTTATATCTTCAAAATTTGAACGGTCTTCATTGAAGTCAAAAAGATAGGCATTTTCAAGATGATAGTCACTTGTATAACGCATATCGTCGATATTATCGGAATCTTTAAAGAAATCCGTATTATCATATGGCAGACGGCTTTCATATACAGGTCCTATCCATTGTGACCACAGATTTGTTACTATTTCCGTAGAACCTCCCCAGTCAAGATGCTCTTTCAGGGTTTCGGCGGTAATATTTATAGCGTCGTCACCGTAATATGAATAATATGCCGTATGCAATTCCGAAAGATTAACGGACGGTTCAGCCTTCATGATACTTGTTTCTGCACTCGAAGCAGAAGAATGCGTCCAGCACGTACCGTATTGTCCCTGGTCTTTGACGGAAGATATTGTACCATTTTCACGCATATCAAAACTTGTCGGCATATCCGCATAAAGACTTATATTATTATGATATTCAGTACCACGTGCCACAAGATTAGGTTTTCCGTCTTTCTGACCTGTTATATATGAAAATTCCGGAAATGAAAGTCTGAAATTATTTTCTTCTTCAACGTCCGCTGAAACTGATGTCCCATAGCCGTTACTATATACAGCCGTTAATGAAACTGCTGTCATTAATGCAAGTGTCTTTATAAGAAATTTTTTCATAAAAATTCCTCCGTTATTAAAATAATTTAATTTTCAATTGTTCTGATATAATTTAAGAGTTTCTGATTTGCCTGACGGGTACACTGAATATTTCCCTTTATATCGTTTTTCCTCATTTTTTGAATAGAAACAGGTTTTTCGTCATATATCCGTATAAGTTCCAGTTCCATATGTCTTTCATATTTTACATAATTTGTACCGTCGATAACAAATTCCGAATCATCAATTTCTATATGTGAAAGATTAACTTTATTTACCTTACATTTGTAAATAATATCCTGAACAGGTTTAGATACATAAATATAAACAATATCGTCAGGCTGTATTTTTTTACTGGATTGTTTCCAGTCAAGAATATTCATTTTTTCAAAAGCACCTGTAATATCATAATATTTCGGATTACAAGGTACTATCCATTCATTCATAAAAATTCCTCCGTTATTATTATAATAATTGTCCGTACTTTTTTGTACGGACAAAATTTATATTTATGCTGTTACTATGTCTTCCGCCTGTTGCAGATTAAGTTTTTCAACTGCCTGTTCTCTCATCTTGTATTTAAGAATCTTTCCGGCGGCGTTCATCGGAAAACTCTCCACAAACTCGACGTACTTCGGACACTTATGTGATGCCATACGCTTCCGGCAGAATTTCTTTATTTCAAGAGGTGTAGCGGTTTCGCCCTCTTTCAGAACGATACAAGCCATTATTTCCTCGCCGTAACTTTCTGACGGTACGCCGATTACCTGAACATCTTTCACTTTGGGATATGTATACAGGAAGTCTTCAATTTCCTTAGGATAGATATTTTCACCGCCCCGGATAATCATATCTTTTATACGTCCGGTAATCTTATAATATCCGTCAGCTGAACGTCTGCGGGCAAGGTCACCGGTATGCAACCAGCCCTGCGAATCTATCGCTGTTGAAGTGGCTTCCGGCATTTTGTAGTAACCTTTCATGATATTATATCCCCTTGCGACAAATTCGCCGTCTGTATCGTCGGGGAGTTCCTCATTTGTTTCAGGGTCAACTATACGGCATTCAACGCCGAATATATTTCCGCCGACTGTGTTCACACGCTGTTCAATGGTATCGGTTGTCTTACTCATGGTTACAGCCGGTGAAGCCTCTGTCTGTCCGTACGTGATGCAGATTTCTTTCATGTTCATTTTTTCTATGACTTCTTCCATAGTCTTTACCGGACACGGTGAACCAGCCATTATACCTGTACGCATATATGAAAAGTCAGTCTTTTTGAAGTCGGGGTGTGCAAGCATGGCTATAAACATTGTAGGCACACCGTGGAAACAGGTTATTTTTCCCTTGTTTATGCAGTCAAGGGCTTTTCGGGGTGCAAACTTTGTAATCGGTGACATTGTAGTACCATGTGTAACGGAAGCTGTCATGGCAAGTACCATTCCGAAACAATGGAACATAGGTACCTGTATCATCATTCTGTCGGCGGTGGACAAGTCCATACAGTCGCCGATTGCTTTTCCGTTGTTCACGACGTTATAATGTGTCAGCATTACACCTTTAGGAAATCCGGTAGTTCCGGAAGTATACTGCATATTACATACATCATGTATATCAATGGTACGGCGGATTTTTTCGACTTCGCTGTACGGTACATTCTTTGAAAGTTCAATAGCCTGCTCCCACGTGTAACAACCTTTGTTTTCGGAGCTTATTGTTATGACGTTCTTCAGAAACGGCAGTCTTTCGGAACGTAATTCACCGGCTTTACAGGTTTCAAGCTCCGGACACAGTTCCTTTATTATATCCACGTATTTTATATCCTTTATGCCGTCAATCATAACCAGTGTGCTTGTATCAGACTGCTTTAAAAGATATTCCGCTTCATGTATTCTGTATTCGCTGTTCATTGTGACCAGTACAGCACCTATCTTTGTCACCGCCCAGAAAGTTATATACCATTGCGGTACGTTAGTAGCCCATATTGCAACATGGTCACCTTTATTGACACCCATTGCCAGTAATGCACGTGCAAATGTGTCTACATCGTCACGGAATTCCGGATATGTTCTTGTGTAGTCAAGTTCTGTATACCGGAATGCATACTGATTAGGAAATTCTTCGCATACACGGTCAAGGACGTCAGGGAACGTATAATTTATAATACGCTCCTTAGGCCATGGATATTTTCCGGTATTCTGCATATTATCCTGAAGTGCGTGCTTGTGTCTTGTCTGATAGGGTTTCATGAACTCCGCAAAATGTGGCAGGACGATACCGCCGTTGAATAACTGTTTAGCCCACTGTCTGACCCATTCAAGCGAAATATATCCGATATAATTTATTGATTCAAGCAATGCAAGCATTTCCTTTATGGGAATATCTCCGTTACCTATCATACGGTATTCAAGTTTACCGTCAGGTGTCATGATGCTGTCCTTTACCTGTACGAATTTTATATATTCGCCGAGGTTTGAAACAGTCGTCTCCGGAGATTCACCGGCAAATCTGTACGGGTGGTGCATATCCCATAATACCGCAACTTTACGGCTTTTCACTCTGTCCATGACCCTTGCAAGACGTGCGGTATTACTGTATACGCCGTTTGTCTCGACGAGAAGCGTTATGTTATATTCTTCCGCCAGCGGAATGAGTTTCACGAGAGAATCAACAATAACGTCGTCATCTACTTCTTCTTCCGGACTGATATTATTATCTGCCAGTACCCTGACATATGGTGTATTGAGTTTCTGTGCAAGTTCCGCATAGACTTTTATTTCAGCCTCTGTATTACTGAAATTTTCCGGTTGTTTAAGGCATATACCTGTTGAAAGACAAGGAATTTCAAGATTCAGTTCATTGAGTTTTTCTATAATCTGTGGTAATTTCTGTCCTCTGAACGGTCTTGTCTTTATTGCAAAAATATCGTCGTCAAGCATACGTACTTCTATGCCGTTGAATTTAAGGTCTTTAGCTATTGAATATGTATCAGACCATGACCATTCCGGACAGGAAAGTGTGGAAAAGCTGATTTTCAAATACATCATTCCTTTACGTTTATTATATAAAATGATTATAACATGATACGGAAAAAATGTCAACCGACGGTGTTAATTAATTCATAATTAATAATTATGAATTATAATTCTATTATGTATTTTTCAAAAGCATTTACTACAGTTGTTTCACCGACTTTCTGAATACGTGTGAATTTTCCGTAATTCCGGTGTACGTGACCATGTATGAAAAATTCCGGCTGATATTTTTCTATAAGAGTATTGAAGCACTCAAAGCCCCTGTGTGCATAATCCTCCATATCGTTCAGATTTCTTGCCGGAGAATGTGTTAAAAGAATATCAAATCCCCTGTTTTTAATCAGACTTAAACGACGTCTTCTGATACGGTGTTTCATTTCCTTTTCCGTATACTGAAAATATCCGTTTCCGTAACGCACTGAACCTCCTAACCCGAAAATCCTTATTCCGTTATAATTAATAATTTTGTCGTCAATACAGATACAGCCTTCAGGTGATTTTTTTAAATAACTTTCGTCGTGATTTCCGTGAACATACAGAACATCTACATTAACCATAGTCGCAAGAAATGTAAGATATCCGGCGTTAAGGTCACCGCATGAAAGTATCAAGTCTATGCCGTCGGTTTTTGATTTATCCCAATAATCCCATAGTGAACGGCTTTCTTCGTCGGCAATGACAAGTATTTTCATATAATGTATTTAACTATGTCTTCCGGAGTTTCAGCTATGAAGTCCGCACCTGCTCCGGTGAGTTCTTCTATATCACGGAAACCCCATACGCAACCGATTGAACGTATACCGGCATTTTTTGCGGTCTGAATATCTACATTACTGTCGCCAATCATGTATATATCTTTTTCTTCCGGATATTCCGAAACTATTTCCGTTATAATAGCTGTATCGGGTTTCTTCGGACGTTCCGAACAACCGCCTGAAACTTTCACGAATCTATATTCAGGTAATAATTTATCTATAATCTGCCGTGCAAAATCCTGTGGCTTATTAGTCGCAACCGCAAGAATTACATTATTTTCCGTAAGTACTTCAAGACAGTTCTTTATACCGTCATAAAGTCGGGTCTTGTCAAGGAAATGTTCTCCGTAGTATCCGCTGAAGATTTCAAGTAATTTTTCCGTATCGTCTTTTCTGTCATCTGGTAATGCACGGTAACATAATTTCTGTACGCCGTTTCCGACAAATTTTTTATAACTTTCATACGGGTGTACCGGATAACCTAATTTTTTCAAGCCGTAATTTGTAGCGTCGGCGAGGTCATATAACGTATCGGCAAGTGTGCCATCGAGGTCAAAAATTGCTATCATTTCAGAACCTCCTTACAATATACACATACAGTCGCCGAAACTGAAAAATCTGTACTTCTCTTCAACTGCTATTCTATAGGCGTTCATAGTATTTTCATATTCCATGAATGCCGATACCAACATTA
This sequence comes from Ruminococcus sp., assembly GCA_014799765.1. GTDB lineage: Bacteria > Bacillota > Clostridia > Oscillospirales > Ruminococcaceae > Ruminococcus. The sequence continues at coordinate 2,282 of JAAVHK010000026.1, read as the reverse complement.
TCAACGTACTTTCCGGCAGGTGAAAATTTGTTATGAGACCGTCTATACACTTAAACTCATACGACGGATATATAAATATATCTGTATAACCCTCATGTTCGGAAATCTCATTATAGAACGTCGCTACGCTTTCGAGAGTACGACAGGCTGTAGTTCCTACCGCTATAACCCTACCGCCGTTTTTCTTCGTTTCGTTGATTAAGTCTGCGGTCTCCTGTGGCAAGTAGTAGTGTTCACTGTGCATTTTGTGATTAAGTACGTTATCTTCCTTGACCGGTCTGAATGTACCTAAGCCGACGTGCAATGTCACAAACGCTGTCTTAATGCCTTTTTCGTGGAGTTCGTCTATCATCTCCGGTGTGAAATGTAATCCGGCTGTGGGTGCGGCTGCTGAACCGAGTTCACGGGAATATACCGTCTGATAGCGTTCCTTGTTTTCGATTTTTGCGGTAATATACGGCGGTAAAGGCATTTGTCCTACGTCCTCAAGGGCTGTGAAAAAATTCCCCTCACACTCGAATTTTACTATTCTGTTTCCGTCTTCTTTAGCCTCGATTACTTCCGCTATCAGTCTGCCGTCGCCGAATGAAAATTTTACGCCTTTTTTGGCTTTCTTTGCCGGACGGCATATTATCTCCCATAATTTATCGCCTTTCTGCTCCAGTAACAAAAATTCTATAAATGTATGGTTTTCTATTTTTTCACCGTATAGTCTCGCCGGAATTACTCTCGAATCGTTCATTACAAGCAAATCACCACTTTTCAGGTGTCCGCATAAATTATAGAAATGGTCGTGTTCTACCGCTCCGGTCTGACGGTCTACACACATCATTCTCGAAGTGTTACGAGGTTCTACCGGTGTCTGTGCTATGAGTTCTTCCGGTAAGTCGTAATAAAAATCGGATTTTAAAAGTTCCATAATATCTCCTTGTCAATCCATATTATAACGTGTTTCCGTTTCGGGTGTACGGAGTTCGTGTTTTTCGTAGTAGCCGATTAATTTTCCGGTATCGTCTCGCAGGGCTATCATGTATATATCGTGATTCTCCTTGTTATGAAACGTATATACTTTATTATTATCCCTGCTCCGTCCGAACCAGTCGACAACTTTTTCTATCATGATATTTGATTCCGCATTATGACAGTCAAGCAATGATTTCCCTACTAACTCCGCACCGCCTCTTCTGGCGTATCTCTCAACGGCAGTAGGATTCATATATATTATAGTATGGTTTGTATCACATATTACTACCGGCATATCGTCGGCATCTATCACACTTTGCAAAAATACTGACATTTCCATATTCAGACCCCCTTAAATTCTCGTCGCAAGAAGTCCGGAATATTTCTTCCGGAAGTCCTCAAACTCGTCGTTTTCTATAGCTTCTCGTATTTTTTCCGTAAGCGTATTATAAAAATACAGATTATGCTGTACAGCCAGTCTGCCGGCGAGCTGTTCGCCTGCCTTGAAAAGATGTCTGACATATGCCCTCGAAAAATTCCGGCACGTCGGACATTCGCATTGTTCGTCTATCGGGCGAGGGTCTGTTTCATAACATTTATTTCCTAAATGCATTATACCGTTCCATGTGAAGACTGTCGCATGACGTGCATTTCTGCTGGGCATTACACAGTCGAACATATCTACACCACGTGCGACAGCCTCTATTATATTAGACGGCGTACCTACTCCCATTAAGTAACGTGGCTTGTCCGTAGGCATATACGGCTCTACAACGTCGATAATACGATACATTTCTTCGGTCTCCTCACCGACTGCCAGTCCGCCTATCGCATAACCGTCAAGATTGAGTTCTGCTATATCTTTCATGTGTTTTATACGTAAGTCGTCGAAAGTTGACCCCTGATTTATTCCGAATAACATCTGATGTTTATTTATAGTATCCGGAAGACCGTTCAGGCGTTGCATTTCCTCTTTACAGCGGTAAAGCCAGCGTGTTGTACGTTCTATGGAGTTCAGTACGTACTTATACGGCGACGGATTTTCTATACACTCGTCAAATGCCATTGCTATTGTAGACCCTAAATTTGATTGTATCTGCATACTTACTTCAGGTGACATGAATATTCTGTGACCGTCTATATGTGATGCAAAATATACGCCCTCTTCCTTAATCTTTCGAAGCCCCGCGAGGGAGAACACTTGAAATCCCCCCGAATCAGTAAGAATGGGCTTATTCCACGACATAAATTTGTGAAGTCCGCCCAATTTCTTAATCGTTTGATCTCCTGTCCGCACATGCAGATGATATGTGTTGGAA
>JAAVHK010000025.1 GCA_014799765.1 Ruminococcus sp. | reverse complement strand
TTATGATATGACAGACGTTGAACTTGATACCGCTCCGGCAAAATTCAGCGGTGCAACATTGAGTCTTGGCGGAAATATCGGTGTAAACTTCCATATGGAACTTGACGAATCAGTTACCAATGATAAACATGCTTATATGCATTTTAAACTCCCGAGCGGTAATACAACAGAAGTTATGGTAAGCGATGCAACAATAAAAAATGAAAACGGCAGGACGTATTATGTTTTCACCTGTGAAGTTGTTGCAAAAGAAATAAACGACGGCATTACAGCCCAGATGATTTTTGGAAACGGTACGGCAAGCAAAGAATATTCCTATTCAGTAAAAGAATATTCCGATTCAATTTTGAACAGTGATTACAGCGATGAAACTAAAACTCTTGTAAAAAAGATACTTGATTACGGTAAGTATACAAAAGCGTATTTCAGTGGCGGAAATCTCACAACGACTTCTGAAATAAATTCTGTTACAGCTGATATGCTTTCGGATTATACAATGAAATCAATCGGAACGATTTCAAATGGGATTACATATTACGGGTCAAGCCTGCTCCTTGAGTCCGAGACAACTGTACGTCATTATTTCAAGGTTGCAGAGGGTACAGATGTAAGTGAATACAATTTCAGCGGAAACAAGGGTAACTATTATTACATTGATATTACTGATATTTCAGCGGACAAGCTTGATATGGCTTGTAACACAAAAATAGGCGGATATACTGTTACATACAGCCCTATGAGTTACATATACGCTGTACTCAGCAGTGAAAAGGCAAGTGACAGTTTAAAAAATGTTGTGAGAGCGTTGTACCTGTATAATCAGGCTGTAAATGCATATCAGCAGAAATGAAGGAGATGATTCAGATGAAAGAAAGTTACACAACACCTGAGATGGAAGTAATAGAATTTGACTGTGAGGACATTATCACAACAAGTTCTATCAGCTATGACAATAACGAAACAGAAATTTTCTAAATCCATGTGCAGACACTGTGTAAGAGGCAGTGTCTGCACTTTCGTAATAGGAGAAACTATGAAAAGGCAAAAAATACTGATTATTTTTTCTATGCTGTTATTACTTTTTATTTCAGTTAGTTTTAAAGAAAATTTTGAGAATAAAACAGAAAGCAATGCAGATATAGAATTTTCAGAAAATATATCTAAGAGCGGTTTGGTTTTGATAAAAAAATAGGAAGTTTCAGAAACAGAATGTAAATCTGAAAGTATTGCAGGTGTTATCTTTCAAGCAAAACACAAAAATTAAACAAAACCGAATAAAGCCGATAAAAGCGTGATATTTGGCGATATGTAGCCGAATGTTCAGTGAGATAAAGTGGAAAACTATGAAATTAAAAATTTTAACGTGTCAAAAATAAAAGCCTCGATTTCAAGGTTTTTATTTTTTTAAACATTTTGGTGTTTTAAAGTGTTTAAATGTCTGTAAATAGCGTTTAAATCATAATCGTTCATGCAGGAAGAACACGTTTTTTTAGTAAAAATGATATTCGAACAAAACTTAGGGTTAATGCGAACTTGTTCGCATATAATATTTATACATTATATATAATTTCTTATTTGCCTTTATGATTTATATTAGAAAATATAATTAACAATAATATTGGCACAAATATAATTATTATTGGTACAAGAGAAATATAATCTTCAGATATTTCTTCCGGATTCAAAGTAAACATTCTTACGAAGAAAGTCATCATCAAAAGTAATGTGGAATATATTAACTGTTTGACTGCCCCACAATGATTAGAATACAGTAAAACAAAAAGACAAAATGCTCCAGTACATAAAAAGATTGAATCTGATAATACCGGCATAACGTTGAAGAAAGTTGGCACCAGTTCCATCGCTGATATTTTGAAAAACTCAAAAATGCAGCCAAAGAAACTGAATCCATAAAGAAAAATTACAATAATATCACATAACATGGCGTTTTCCATTACATATTTTTTTATATTATTTATTGTTATAGTATGTTCTGCTACATTTATACCTTAAGAAACAATATTATTATTCACTGTTTTTTTAAGTATATGTTTAACGGAAATAAGAGCATGGTCACGGTCTTCGTTTTCAAACTCATTAAGACGTGCAATTATATCAGAGCATTTGTCTTCCGGATTTTTTTGTTCTTTTTTCAGTATTTCTTTTCCGTTATTTATTGTAATATTTTTGCCGGATGTATTAATTACAGAACTGTTATCTCCTATATTGGCATTATTAATATATTTGACTTCAGATTTATTTTTTTATCTACTCCCATTTTTTCTTGAGACATTTTCATCAGCAAGTTCTTTTATCGTTTTCAATGCTTTTTTCTTTTTTTCATCTGTGAGCTTGCCATAGTTTTCAAGTAGTTCTTTCTCTTCAGTCGTCAAATTGATAACCTTTTTTCCATAAACTAAATAATCTAAAGAAACATTAAAAAATTCTGATATTTCAGTTAAATATTTTCTATATGATTTGCTCTTGCCAGATTTCCATTCGGAAAAAGCAACACTTCAGACAACCGCCGGAAAAATACTTTTCTGCTGTTCAGATGTTTCGGCTATGTCAATACAAGCAAAGCAATAAAAGACCATTGCAGGTATGGAACAAAATGTTATACATCTCACCCACAGTCACCGGACAAGCAGATTGAAATGACCTTTATTCCCGAAGGCGATGTTTATCGCCTCATCACACACAGCAAACTCCCGAACGCTGAATGTTTTGAAAAGTGGGTATTCGATGAGGTGCTTCCGACAATTCGTCAGCATGGAGCATATATGACCGTCGACATACTCAAAAAGGCTATCACTGAACCGGATTTCCTGATACAGCTTGCCATGCAAATTAAAGAGGAACAGACAAAACGACGGGAACTCGAAAACAAGGTAGAACAGGACAAACCAAAGGTCATATTTGCCGAAGCTGTATCAGCAAGCGAAACATCAATACTGGTTGGAGATCTTGCAAAACTTCTAAAACAGAACGGCATAAAAATCGGTGCTAATCGTCTTTTTGAATGGTTAAGAAATACCGGATATCTGATTTCACGCAAAGGCAATGACTGGAATAGACCCACTCAAAAAGGTATGGAACTTGGACTTTTTGAGGTCAAGGAACTACAGTTAATTGCAACAGTCATTTAAAAGTCAGACTTACAACAAAAGTTACCGGAAAGGGTCAGCAATATTTCATCAACAAGTTTCTGAATGATAACGAACAGTTATTAATGTTTTAATCAACCGCTTGCAAGTGAAGGGAGGTGATTTTATGACATTCGGGCAGAAAATAGAGTGCCGCAGGAAAGAACTTGGCTATACGCAGTCTGAACTTGCACAGAAAGTCAATACAACCATATATCTCACGTCTGGAGCATGGACATTTCAATCCGTCGTTACGTATGGTTGTCAAAATCTCTATCCCACTTAATATGAGTGTTACTGTTGTTGACGACAGAAAGACGGAATTTTTGGTAGACTTAAAAATAAGGTGAAAACAACAAGGCTTCTGAAGGGTTGAGCCTTGAATCAGCCCTATCCCATTCAGCAGAAACACAGCAGTCACCGATCAACGAGAACCGGTAACGGTAGCAGACGGTGCGGAACGAGAGCGACACAAGCTGAAAAAATTTAACAATATTAGAAGGTGTAAAAAGCAGTTTCAAGGCTACAACTTTAAACGAAACACCTTGAAATTGAAAACGTAACGTTAAAAGAAGTGGGAATTTTCTTTAATGTAAGTTTTCAGTATAACACAAAGACGTGAAAAGGTCAATACTGAAAAGAAATTTTTGTCGGAATTTATTCATTCCGGCAGAAAGGAGATGTTATGGATTACTTAACAACAAGGGAACTATCAAAATTAAAAGGCTGTTCAATGCAAATTTTACAAAAGCAAATCAAAGACGGTAAAATATTTGCAGAAAAGAAACCGCATCCACAGAACAAACAACTATGTTATATGATACCTGTATCAGCTTTGCCGGAAGACCTGCAAGCCAAATACTATGCCAAAATGAAACAAGATGCCGGACTTGCTCCGGAACTTACAGAAGAAAAAGCTGAAAAATTACAGAAGATAAAAAGACCGTCAAGAAGTTTCGAGGAAGTTTCCGCTTATGAACGCAAACAACTTCATTGTTGGTGTGAAATCCTTGAAGATTGGCAGAACAGACGATCACAGTACAAGAGCAAGACAGAAGTTGACAAAAACTTTGTAGGCGAATGTAAGCTAAAGTACGAGGATATCGAGATAAGCGAACTTATTCTTTACCGCAAGTGGAGTGCTTACAAGAGTAACAACTATGACTGAATTTTAGGCATTCAAGGAAATACAACGATTCCTGAACCTGTATGGAATTACTTTCTTTACGAATGGCTCGACGAAAACAAGCCAACTGTAAGCCTTTGTTATCGGACAACAATTTCATGAACACAGGAATTTTACCCCGAATTACTTGAACAAATTCCGGCGGAAAGGACTTTCAGACGGAGAATAGACAAAGATGTAACGGTTGCGGTAAAAACCCTGCTCCGTGATGGTGAAAAGGTATTCAACGACAGATGCTTACCATACATAATGCGAATGTACGACAATCTTAAAGCAAACGACTGCTGGATTGCAGACAATCACACATTTGACATTCAATCATATGACGAAAACGGAAACGTCCACAGACTTTATCTGACAGCTTTTCTTGATGCAAAATCCGGAGTTATGACTGGTTGGAACATTACAGAAAGTTCGGATTCACAGTCGACGATACTCGCACTCAGACACGGAATAATGCGTTTCGGAGTACCAAAATGCATATACGTCGACAACGGACGTGAATTTCTTACACACGACATAGGCGGAAAAGGTCACCGTACACACGGCAAAAAAGATGATTCACAGCCTGAACCGCCTACCATTCTGAAACGTCGTATCAAAAACGGAAAACTTCTGTGTGACTATGAAATCAGGGAAATTTTCAACACGTGGATTGATGGTGATTACAAATTACAGGCTTACGGTGGTTCAGAAACGTGTTACAAGGAACTTTCAAGGCTTGACGTATGGAACAAGACCTGTTCTGAAATCCGGAAAGCACCTGAATCAGCATTAAATCTTATGCTTATGAGGAGTACCCGAAAGCAGAAAATCAAGCGGAACGGTGTATATGTAACGATATGCGTCGAAAAGATATGGTTCACTGATCCGAAAAAGAAAATTATGAATCTTGAAAAGGAAGTGTATGTCCGTTACAATCCGGCAGATTTACGGACAGTCCGGATTTATGATGCTGAAACAGACAAATATATGTTCACATGGGCAATTGCAGACCAGTTTATGGCGGATTACCTTGAAGAGAATCAGGAAACAGTTGCCGATGAAAACGCTCGCATCAGGGAAACGAAAAAATTTGTACGTGAACAAGCGAAAGGAATGGTTACAGGACTTTCAAATCAGCAGAAAATCACACTTCTTGATACGGCGGTACGTAAGGCACAGGCGGAAAAAGACGAAAATTTCTATATACAACCTCCAGTCGTCATAAAGCCGATTATGGTAAACGAAGAACCGGAAGAACTTATGGCAGTCGGTGCGGAATGTGAAGTTGTACATATAAACATGGAAAAAATGAACATAAATGTTAAAAACAGGAGGGAAAAATGATGTATACAGATAAACAGAAGGAACTTCTTGAAAAAGTGGAGGCTCTCCGAAAAGAAAAACAACTCGGTCAGAATGCTGTCTGCCGTCTCATCGGCGTGTCAGAAACGGTATTTTCACAGGTAAAGAACGGTAAATACAATGCCGACCCACAGAAATTTTTTGACACACTCGCCGGATATTTCGGTGTAAAGGAACGTGCCGAACTTACACACACAGAAGTCAAGTATGCACCAACGAACATTTCAAATCAAGTTTACAATATAATCGAAAACTGTCAGAACAAGGGTGGACTTGCTGTAATCTGTGGAGATGCTGGTATCGGTAAGAGTAAAGTCGCACAGAAATTCGTAGCTGACAACGCTTCAAACAGCTTTCTAATAACGATTAATCCGTGTCTGAACAATGCCAAAAACCTTCTTCAGGCAATTGCTAACCGCATCGGTGTGATCGTGAAAAAAACTAATGCATCCTGACAGTTATCGCCGGATAAAATCAGTTCCGAAAGTGTTGCGTTTTCTTGGTACTGAAACTCCTGAACCGCTTCCGCCTAACGAACAGGAATACATCATGATTCTGAATAACGACGGCGAAATTGTAAGGGTATCTGAAATTGAAATCGCTGATGACGGTACTAAACAAGTCGTTTCGGGAATGCTGAAAAAGTACGAAAATAAAATTATTTTTGTTAATCTTCGACAACGTCTAGCCGGAATTGAACTCGAATTATGCGGAAAAAAGCACTTCCTGACAATCGAAAAGGAAAGCAGTGTGTGAAATCTTTACGGTTGATTCGTCCCGACTGACAACACACATGATAATACTTTCAGAACGGATTTTTAAGTTGCTAAAATCCGAATGGCAACGCACGCTCAAAAAAGACCATTTAAATGCCGTTTAAACACTGTTTAAAAACGTTTTAAAAAGTCCGGTGGTCAAACTATACTGCCTGAAATACAATGCGAAAATGAGGCTTCCAGAGCCTTATTTTTACGCCTGAAAGGAGATGACGAAAATCAGTATCAAAAAACAGAGTATAAAATCGCTTTCCGA
>JAAVHK010000024.1 GCA_014799765.1 Ruminococcus sp. | reverse complement strand
CGTTGCAGGTAATAAAATACAGGGCACGCTTAAGCACTACTCCTATTTTCTTTAAATCATCAAAGGTCAGTCTCCCGAAACGCCTTGCTTTTACAATCCGCTTGGCGCTTTTGACGCCAATCCCCGGTATCCGTAACAAAAGCTGATAGTCTGCACGATTGATTTCTATCGGAAATAATTCCAGATGTCTGACCGCCCAATCCGCTTTCGGGTCTATCATCATATTAAAATTCGGTCTATCCTCCGTCAAAAGTTCATCCACCGTAAAGTCATAGAACCTGAGCAGCCAGTCCGCCTGATACAAACGATGTTCCCTAAGAAGCGGCGGTCCTCCGGGCAGCGCCGGTAAGTCTTTATCCTCATTTACATTGACAAATGCCGAATAGTAAACCCGCTTTAATGAAAATTTCTGATACAGGCTCTCTGCAACGGCCATAATCTGATAATCACTCTCCGGCATAGCGCCTATGATCATCTGGGTGGACTGACCGGCCTCGCAAAAACGCGGTGCATGATTATATACTGCAATTTCATCACTATTGGCGGTAATTCCGTTCTGAATCAGCTTCATCGGACGCAGAATATTCTTCCTGTGTTTGTTGGGCGCCAATTTCTGCAACCCCTCCGCCGTCGCCAATTCCAGATTCACACTTATCCTGTCTGCAAGAAATCCTGCCTTCTGTATCAATGCAGAATCAGCCCCCGGTATTGCCTTTACATGGATATAGCCCTGAAAATTATACTCGGTTCTCAGCTTATAAAGCGTCTGGCAAAGCAGTTCCATAGTATAATCAGGGCTGTATAAAATACCTGAACTTAAAAATAAACCTTCTATATAATTACGTCTGTAGAATTCCATAGTCAGGCTACAGACTTCATCAGGTGTAAATGATGCCCGCAGAACATCATTAGACTTTCTGTTTAAACAATACTTACAATCAAATATACATTCATTAGTAAAAAGAATCTTGAGCAGGGATATGCACCGTCCATCTGCAGCAAAGCTATGGCAAAGTCCCGCTTTAACCGTATTTCCGATTCCTTTTCCGTCTCCGTTCCTGGAAGAACCGCTGGAACTGCATGAAACATCATACTTGGCTGCATCGGCAAGAATATTCAGTTTGTCCATGATTGACATTTCATTAGCTATTCGCAGTTCCATATCGGTCTCCATCTCTCCGAACATATGTTCTTGCATTATCTTACCACAGCTGTTCGAGATGTGCAACCCTTTTTTAGAACATTTGTTTGTTTTTCTCTATTTTTCTTTTAGACTCTTTGCAAAAATTACTTTAAATACGGTTCTGATAAGCGGCTGTATAAAAAACAGCTGTGAAAAGAATGCAAACGGAAAATTATAGCACACTAACTTAATCCAGTTCGCCAAAAATGTAAATACATTAAAACCCATGTAATACGGATAGTAAATAATAGCGGCTAAAAAGCTCATAGCCGGGCACATTAAGCCAACAGTGGCGCAGATAATGGCCGTTTCAAATAATACGGGGTGTGTTGTTTTAGGGTCAAAAACCTTACAGGCAAGTTTGAATGAAAACGGACTTCCCATTACACATTCAAGTGCATAGGCAAGGCAAAACTCAACCAATACTACCGCCCATATAGGTAATGGACGTCCAAACATCATTACACCGCCATTCCGGTTAATACCGTCTATTACTCCGGCCGCTCCGTCAATGGAGCTGAAGAAACTGCCGTTTATGACATACAGACTGTAAAATACATATGCATGAACGGTCACAATAACAGTAAGCAATGCGAATATCATTCGCTGAAATTGATTTTTTGGCATAATAAAATCCTCCCTTTTTGGCAAAAAAATAAGCATCCCTTTTGCAGTAAACCGGAAAATGTACCGTGATCAGATTTACGTGCAAAGCACTACTTGTGTCGTTTTTTACCTTTTTATATTTTTAACGAATTAAATTATATTTGTCAAAATTAAAAAAGTCAACAAAAATTTTCCGGCAAAATAAATAATTGAAGTTATACGCTGTGAATGATACAATTGCTTATATCAGAAAATAACAAAATACAAATATAAAAGGAACCCCCATCATGATGACTAATAAATCATTTGATGATAAAAGAATTGCGCAAGGATATGCAAAAGACAGACCGTGGCTTCATAAATTAGTGATGGAGCGGTTAAAGTCCGACTGCGCTGTTGACACACCTTTTCATAACGGACTGGATGTGGGCTGTGGAGCAGGTTTATCAACCAAAGCCTTAAAGCTTATCTGCGATAAAGTCACGGGAACTGATATATCTGATGAGATGATTCAGGCATGCAAAGCGGAATATGATACTTCCGAATTTACTTTTTATACAGCAAAAGCAGAAGAAACACTGCTTCCTGAAATACCATACGACATTGTCACCGCCGCCGGTGTAATCAACTGGGTAGATAAAGACAAATTTTTGGATAACATGAAGCTTATAATGGCAATCAAAAGCCTGCTCGTCATATACGATTTCTGGATATCGGATAAGATGGTTGATAATGACGCTTACACAGACTGGTATCAAAAGCTTTATCTTCCCAATTTCCCGAAGCCGCCTCGAAACGAGGAAGTATGGCGTCAGGAAGACCTTCCTAACGGCTTTACTATAAAACAACAGGTGTTATATCAGCTGCATCATCAATTTGACATGAATTCTTTCATTCGCTTTATGATGATTCAGTCAAGTGTGAATACCCAAATTCAAAGCGGACATAAAACGGAGGCGGAAATACAAGCCTGGATGAAAGAAACTCTTGAGCCAATATTCCGTGGATTAAATCAGACTTTAATTTTTGATGCGTATAGCTGGTATATAGAGCGTACTTAAGACGTCCGTTGTACAATATAGACAATATCACAGCANAAGCAGGTGCTNTGNNGCCGTCGGTACTTAGGTGCCGTATTTTGGCACCTTATGTACCGCTACTGGCGGCAATGCAGCGAAAGCGTGCCTGCGTTGATTTGTATATATTGTACAACGGACTGTTTGAAAAAATGAATTTTGCAATTACCTAACCCCGTCTACGCTGAAAACTGCGACATATATAACTGATAATAAACTCCCTTTTTATCAAGCAGTTCACGCACGTTTCCTTCTTCAACAATCCGTCCGTCATCTATTACGAAAATGCGGTCCGCTTTCTGAATGGTGGAAAGCCTGTGCGCAATTACAAACGAAGTCCTGCCTTGAAGCAGATGCTCGATACCACTTTGTACCAGAAGCTCCGTTTTCGTATCAATACTGGAAGTAGCTTCATCCAGAATCAGAATCTTCGGCATGGATACCATCGTTCTCGCAAATGCAAGCAGCTGTTTCTGACCTATCGAAAGACCTCCTCCTCGCTCAGACAACTCAGTATCATATCCTTTATCCAACTTCATAATAAATTCATGGGCATTGACTGCCTTCGCCGCTGCGATAATTTCTTCATCCGTCGCATCCAGCTTTCCATAACGTATGTTTTCTTTTATAGTTCCCGAAAACAGGAAATTATCCTGTGTCATAATTCCCATCTGTTTACGCAGACTCTCAATCGAGACTTTTTTCACGTCTTTTCCGTCAATAATCACTTTGCCCTGCTGCACGTCATAGAATCGGCTGATAAGGTTGACTATAGTGGATTTGCCCGCTCCGGTAGGACCCACCAGCGCGATAGTCTCACCCGGTTTGATTCTAAAGCTCACGTCATCCAGTACTTTTACCTGTTCGTCATAGGAAAAGCTCACATTCTCAAAAACGACCTCTCCCCTGATTTCCGGCATTTCTTCCACGTCTTCTGCATCTGCAATTGCAGGCTGCGTGTCAAGAATCTCGAAAATCCTTTCCGCTCCCGCAATATTTGTTACAAGCTGATTATAGAAGTTGCTGATATTATTAATCGGCTGCCAGAACATATTTAAGTATGTGCCAAATGCAAGAAAAGTACCGACCGATATATTTTCCGCACCTAAAATCACAATCCCCGTAAAATATAGGAATATACATCCCAACGCCCAGAAAATATCTATTACCGGTCCAAATGAATCACTTAATCTGACCGCACTGACAAAAGCACTTCTGTGTTCACCTATCAGCCTGTCAAAAGTTTCCCTCGTCTCCTCCTGCGCATTAAAGCTCTGGATAATCCTGATCCCTGCCATATCTTCATGAATAAAAGCATTCAGATTAGCCGCCTTTTTACGGAAAAGGACCCATCTGGGATGCGCTTTCATCTCTATAAACACTACCGCCACCGCCATAAACGGTATCGTCAGAAGCGATGCAAGCGCAAGTTTAGGATTTTTCCAAATCATTATAACAACTACTGCTATTACGGTAAGACCATCCGGTATCAGAGTCGTAACACAGTTGGAAAGAATATTCTTGAGTGAATTGATATCACCTATGATTCTGGACAGAATCTTTCCTGTCGGTCTGCTGTCAAAAAAACTGAGTTCCAGTTTCTGTATATGCGTATACAGCTCCTGCCTGATCGTCAGAAGAATACTATTGCACACCTTCGACATTACATACATTCGTATTTTAATTAAAAAAACAAGTATAAGATTCAATGCAAGCGCTATAATCAGCAGACGGTACAGCCCTTTAAAATCTTTCACGGAAATATAATCATCAATTGCCGACTCCATAATAAGCGGATTAACAAGACTGATTGCCACACCGTACCCCATTATTAAGAGCACCATCACAATCTGCCATTTATATGCAATCAGATATGCAAACAGTCGTTTTAATGTCAACAGTTTACTGCGCTCTGAACTTTTTTCATCTTCTTTATATGAATTGACCGCCATAGTCTACACCTCCTGTTCTACTAAGTTATCGCCATACTGAGCCATGTAGGTCTCATAATACAGACCTTTCTTTGCAAGCAGGCTCTCATGTGTTCCCCGTTCCGCTATGCTTCCGTTTTCAAGCATCAGAATTTCATCCGCATGTCTGACTGCGCTGATACGATGCGCAATAATGATTTTAGTCGTATTCTGCAGTTTTTCCAGTGTCTCCTGTATCATATGCTCGGTTTCCATATCAAGCGCCGAAGTGGAATCATCCATTACCAGAATCGGGTCGTTCTTGGACAAAGCTCTGGCAATACTTATGCGCTGCTTCTGACCGCCGGAAAGACCTACTCCCCTCTCTCCTATGACCGTCTCATATTTAGACTCCATACGCTCGATAAATTCGCTTGCCTGCGCGTCCTTGGAAGCCCTGCGTACTGTGGCTGAATCAGTCGCATTCTTTTTCCCAAGTACGATATTCTCATTAATCGTATCAGAAAACAGAAATACATCCTGCATTACATAACTGATGCTGGTACGAAGCTGCGCTAATGAAGGCTACCTGAAATCTACGCCGACTAAGGGGATACCTCCTTCTGTACCATCATACATACGCTGCAAAAGCTGTATGATGGAAGTCTTGCCTGCGCCTGTTGCTCCCATAATTCCAAGCGTCTTTCCCGGCTCTAAGGTAAAAGAAATATCATGCAGTATTTCATACATATCAGCCTTGTGGAAAGAAACATGGTCAAAACAGATTTTACCATCCTCTTTCTCTAACACCACAGGATTTTCCGCTTCCTTAATACTGGAAGTTTCCTGATAAATCTTTTTTATCTTCTTATTAGAAGCTACAGCCGATGAAAAGCTGTTTGTAAGCCAGCCTAACATCTCCATAGGCCATACTATATTTGAAGAATATTCCACAAACGCCGTCATCTCTCCTAAAGTCATTTCACCGTCTATTACATATTTTCCACCGACCAATATAGTCAAGAACGGTACTATCTTCGTAATAACCGAGAAATACGGATAGAATTTTACG
>JAAVHK010000023.1 GCA_014799765.1 Ruminococcus sp. | reverse complement strand
CCTGAAACTCTTGACAGCCGTTATCTTTACTTTGTCATGTTAAAAAATAAACAGAATATTCTTGCAAAAGTAAGAAAAGCAAGTATTCCGAGATTATCACGTACAGTTATTGAAAATCTCGTAATTCCGCTTCCACCTCTTGAAATTCAAAAAGAAATAATCCGTATACTTGATAATTATTCCGAAAAAAACGAAGAACTTATAAAATCATTATATAAAGAAATTGAATTAAGAAAAAAACAATACGAATACTACAGGGACAAAATTCTGACTTTCAAAAATATATAAGGAGTTAAAATATTTATGTTAGGTGCAATTTTCGGAGATATAATAGGTTCGTGGTATGAATCTTATGCCACTAAGGATTATAATTTTCCGTTGCATAGCAAGTCAGAATTTACTGACGATACCGTAATGACTACCGCTGTATGTCAAGCCATACTCGAAAACGACAGCGATATAACAGCTTCACAGGTAAAATCACGTGGCTATGAATACGCCGTAAGATATAAACAGTACTATTCATATTTTCCATACGCCGGTTATGGTATGATGTTCGCAAAATGGGCTGAAAAACAAGGTTCAATGAAAGTACAGAGAAGTTACGGTAACGGTGGTGCTATGCGTGCTGTACCCATAGGATACGCCTACAACTCCGAAGAGCAGGTATTCCTACAGGCTAAGGCAAGCTGTTATTATACCCATAACTGCAAAGAGGGCATTTATGGTACGCAAGCCGTTGCTATGGCGGTATTCATGGCACGTAACGGAGAATCCAAAGATTCAATACGGAAATATATAACAGACAAATTCAAATATGACCTCAACTACACCACAGACGACATAAAACCGGCTTACAGTTTCAGCAGTGAAACTCTTTACAGTGTTCCGCCGTCGATAGTTGCGTTTCTTGATTCCCACGATTATGAAAGTGCCGTTCGTAATGCCGTATCGCTCGGCGGTGATGCCGATACTATGGCTTGTATCGCCGGTGGTATCGCAGAAGCCTTTTACAAAGATATTCCCGATGATATAAAAAGTTTCTGTACGTCAAGAATTGATATTACTCTCAAAAAAGTCCTGAATGAATTTTCCGGAAAATATTGTTAAATTAATTTTTTATTTATTTTCACTTGACATATCCT
The DNA here is from genome assembly GCA_014799765.1 of Ruminococcus sp. Classification (GTDB taxonomy): domain Bacteria; phylum Bacillota; class Clostridia; order Oscillospirales; family Ruminococcaceae; genus Ruminococcus. Next base: position 5,506 of record JAAVHK010000023.1, on the reverse strand, counting down.
GAAAATAATGTTAGAATATCTACAGTAAATGCATTGACGAAGACAAGTAACACGGTCTGACGTTCACAGAGAGTGCGGAATCTGCTGAAATCCGCATATCAGATGCCGTGCGAATAACACTTCAGAGCAGTAATCTGAAAGCCATACGGCAAGTAGGTGAGACGTTTTCCGTGCGTTAAGCGGTTAAGAGTGACTGTATTTCCGTACAGTAATTCAGGTGGTACCACGAGAATTTTTTTATTCCCGTCCTGTTTCTTCAGGACGGTTTTTCTTTTTATGAAAGGATTGATTTTTTTATGAAGCATACCGATATTAAAAACCTGCTCGGCAGTAAGGCTGAAAATCAGGAAGTAACCGTCTGTGGCTGGGTGCGTACTTCAAGAAACTCAAAGAGTGTCGCATTTATCGAGGTAAACGACGGTACTTCCCTAAAAAATATTCAGGTAGTCGTTGACAAATCCGCCGACGCTGATTACAAAGTAGCAAGAGTTGGCACGTCTGTAAAAGTAACCGGCGTACTTGTTGAGGGCAGAAACAATACCGTTGAAATAAATGCACTTCCGTCCGGTGTCGAGATTCTCGGAACTTGTCCGGAAGATTACCCGCTACAGAAAAAAGGCTGTACTATGGAATACCTCCGTACAATGCCACACCTCAGAGGACGCACCAACACTTTCAATGCCGTATGGCGTGTGCGTTCCGTACTTGCTTCCGCTATACACAAGTACTTCCAGCAGAATAACTATGTATACGTCAATACGCCACTCATTACCGGTAGCGACTGCGAGGGTGCCGGCGAGATGTTCAATGTAACGACTATCGGATATTCTACGGAATACAAATCTGAAGAAGATTACTACGCTAACGATTTCTTCGGCAGACGTGCAGGACTTTCTGTTTCAGGACAGCTTGAAGGTGAAATGGCTGCTATGGCTATGGGTAAAATATATACTTTCGGACCGAGTTTCCGTGCTGAAAACAGCAATACTCCTAAACATCTTGCGGAGTTCTGGCACATTGAACCGGAAGTAGCTTTCGCTGAACTCGACGACGTTATAGAAATCGCCGAAGATATGCTGAAATTCGTTATCCGTGAATTACTCGACACCTGCCCCGATGATATGAAATTTTTCGACGCTCATTTTGAAAAAGGTCTTGTGGCACGTCTCGAAGAACTCATTTCACACGATTTCGGCAGAGTTACCTATACAGAGGCTATCAAACTACTTCAGGAATCCGGTGAAAATTTTGTCTACCCTGTAGAGTGGGGTTGCGACTTACAGACCGAACACGAAAGATATATTTCTGAAAAAGTTTTCAAAAAAGCTGTTTTTGTTACGGATTATCCGAAAGAAATAAAGTCTTTCTATATGAAACAGAATCCCGACGGAAAAACCGTCGCCGCTGTGGATTTACTCGTCCCTGGGGTTGGTGAGATTATCGGCGGTAGCGAACGTGAAGCGGATTACGATAAACTCGTTACCGCTATGAACGAAAGAAATATGAATCTCGATTTATATTCCGATTATCTCGATTTAAGAAAATTCGGTTCTGTGCCACATGGTGGGTTTGGTCTCGGCTTTGAAAGACTTATCATGTATACAACAGGTATGTCAAATATCCGTGATGTTATTCTTTATCCCCGTACAGTCGGAAGTATCAGATAATCATAATATAATTATCTGAAAAATATAATATGACAGCATCAGGAAACATCAATGACGCTGTTTCCTGATTAAATAAACAGTAAAGGAATGGTTTTTTATGTCAAAATCGCTGTATATTCCGGAGGGTTACAAATCAGCCCTCACACTCAGGGAAACTCAGCACGCTATCAAGTACATCAAGGACGTTTTTCAACAGGCGTTGTCTTTCGCCCTTACTCTTGACAGAGTTTCCGCCCCGCTTATCGTCCGTATGGGTAGCGGTATCAATGATGACCTCAACGGCGTTGAAAGAAAAGTCGATTTCACTATAAAGGAAATCGGCGGTTGCGAGGCTGAGGTTGTCCAGTCTCTCGCAAAGTGGAAGCGTATGGCTCTTTACCGTTACGGATATAACGCCGGCGAAGGTATCTATACCGATATGAACGCTATCCGCCGTGACGACGATACCGACAATACTCACTCGATTTTCGTTGACCAGTGGGACTGGGAAAAAGTCATAACACGTGAACAGCGTAACATTGATTTCCTCAAAGATACGGTAAAAAGTGTTGTAAAAGCTGTATCTTTCGTGAAAAGAAAAGTAGGTCTGCGTTATCCGGTTATCGCCGGAAACGTCTGTGAAGATGTTTTCTTCATAACCACACAGGAACTCGAAGATATGTACCCCGACAAATCCCCGAAAGAACGTGAACGTCTCATTACTAAAGAACACAAGACCGTCTTCATTATGCAGATTGGCGGACTTCTCGCAAGCGGTCAGAAACACGACGGCAGAGCTCCCGATTATGACGACTGGTCACTCAACGGCGATATTTTCGTATGGGACGATGTTCTTGACAATGCACTTGAAATATCTTCAATGGGTATCCGTGTTGACGAAAATTCACTTAAAACTCAACTCGCTGAAGCCGGTGCTGAAGACAGAATGCAATATGACTATCACAAGATGATTGCAGACGGTACACTTCCGCTTACTATCGGCGGTGGTATCGGACAGTCAAGGCTTTGTATGTACCTGCTTGAAAAGGCACACATAGGTGAAGTACAGTCATCTATATGGAGTAATGACATGATTGCAAAATGTGCTGAACATGGTATAACACTTCTTTAATCATGAACGATATATTCCGCTTATTTGATAACTGGTTCAATGTACGGAAAAATATATGGTCTGATATGGGAATTACAGTAAAAAATGCATCTTATCAGAAAAAAACTGAAATGTACTATCATAATTACAGGATTGAACTTTCCGCTGAAAACAGTCAGGGAACTATCCAGTTATTTGAAAGTAACGGCTGTTACTGGGTGGATTTGGAATGCATCAGTTTCGATAAAAACCAATATTTCTGTAAATCCGTTGTGGATTTTGAAAGTATCGAAGACATTTCCGACTCTGTGAAAACTCTTGAAACTATTATGATTTAACACGCAAAACGCAAAAAACCTGAGAATTTTTATTAATTCTCAGGCTTTTTTGTTTATATAAATACGTCGATTTCCTGCTTGTCGGGAACTTCAAAAACTGAAACGAATTTATCCGCAAGGGCTTTGTCTATAAAATAAAACTCCGATTTTCCGGCNGATNCCGTTTCNTTACGNTTTTTTATACGCTGTTTCCANACNTCGTCNGATATATCAATATAATGCAACTCNCAAGCAATANCACGCATTTTACAGAAATTTTTTGTGAAATCTCTTTCCTGTCTTGTCCAGAAGCCCCAGTCTAATATCACACTTACGCCGACTGAAATGAACTCCGGAATTTTTTTCAGCAGATATTTTTTTATTTTTAATACATATTCATCATGCTTTTCACCGGTATTCTGTCCGAAAACAGTCAACATTACTTCGTCTACCGAAAGCAATACGGCATTATATTCCGTGCGTAACTTTTCAGAATACGTACTTTTTCCGCTACAAATCTTACCACATACCATTACTACTTTTGCCATGCGATTATTTTTCCGAACAAAATTCTACTTTTTCGCCATTCAGAATTTTGTTTGTAGTACGTACAGCACACATCTTACCGCACATNGAACANGTATGACGGTCTGCCGGTGGNGTACTCTCAAAATATTCACGTGCTTTATCACCGTCAATGGCAATATCGAACATCTTTTCCCAGTCCATAGCGTGACGTGCTTCCGCCATAGCGTTATCGGGGTCTGTGGCGTGCGGAATACCTTTGGCAATATCGGCGACGTGTCCGGCGATTCGGCTTGCAATTACGCCCTCTTTTACGTCGTTTATGTCGGGAAGTCGGAGATGTTCCGCCGGTGTGACGTAACATAAGAAATCCGCTCCGGCAGACCCTGCAACCGCTCCGCCTATCGCTGATGTTATATGGTCATATCCAGGGGCTATATCCGTTACAAGAGGTCCTAACACATAGAACGGTGCATTATGACATATCCGTTTCTGTAACTTCATGTTCGCCTGAATTTCATTTATCGCCATATGTCCGGGACCTTCTACCATTACCTGTACGTCTTTAGCCCATGCACGTTCTGTCAATGCACCGAGTTCTATTAATTCCGCAATCTGTCCGGCGTCTGTCGAATCGTCTATGCAACCTGGTCTNANTGCNTCTCCGAGNCTTATTGTACAGTCGTATTCCCGAAGTATGTCAAGAACATCATCGTAATACTCATAGAAAGGATTTTCATTGCCGGTCATCATCATCCACGCAAATAACAATGAACCCCCACGTGAAACTATATTCATTTTACGCTTGTCACGGCGGAAAGCCTCGACAGCACGGCGATTTATTCCGGCGTGTATCGTCATGAAGTCCACACCCTCTTCTGCNTGGGCTTTCACGACTTTCAGGAAGTCTTCCGCTTTTATTTCGAGTAAATCCTTTTCGAGATAGCCTATGGCATCATACATAGGTACTGTACCTATCATTGCCGGAGATTTTTCTATAAGCTGTTTACGGAAAGTATTTGTTTTGCCGTAATTACTTAAATCCATGATAGCGTCTGCACCGTATTTAAGGGCTATATCTACTTTTTTCATTTCGTTTTCGTAGTTGTTGCAGTCGCCGGATATTCCTAAATTTACGTTTATTTTGGTACGCATTTTAGTACCTATTCCCTCCGGCGANATNGACNTATGATTNANNTTNCANGGTATACANACNTCACCTTTNGCNACNAGTCCGCAGAGTTCCTCCGGTGTGATGTACTCCTTTTCNGCNACTATTTTCATTTCCGGNGTTATGATTCCTTTTTTACCGGCTTCCATTTGTGTACTGTAATTTTTCATTTAAAAACTCCTTTCATGTGATTCAACGGTTTACAACCATGTCCTATATCCGATACGCTTTCTATGCAGTCGGAAATGTATTTCTTTGCAGACTGTATACTTTTTTCAAGTCCGTACCCTTTCGCAAGATTAGATGCTATAGCACTCGATAGCGTACACCCTGTGCCGTGTAGTTCGTCAGCAGTAAGGCGTTCACCTCTGAACCATATTCCCCTGCTCCCACTGTAAAGGAAATCATCAGCGGTTTCTTTAAGATGTCCGCCCTTGCATAATACCGAACATCTGTATTTTTCTGAAATTTTTTCCGATACTCTCACCATATCTTCCGGAGTGTCTATTTTCATTCCGGAAATCAATTCCGTTTCTGGTATGTTAGGTGTAATCAGTACGGATAACGGAAATATTTTATTCTTCAATACTTCATACGTTTCAGCGGTACTTAGTTCCGAACCACTTGTCGAAACGGCTACAGGGTCAGTGACTATGTTTTCCGCCTGATAAAATTTTAACCTTTCGGCTATTATTTCCGCCTGCTCCGGAGTTGATACCATACCGATTTTTATAGC
>JAAVHK010000022.1 GCA_014799765.1 Ruminococcus sp. | reverse complement strand
GTAACAGAAACAAATTTGTTAATCATATCAACCGGAATGTCAGCGATGAACGAAGCTGCAAAGGCTTATGATGAGGCTGCACGAAAATATCATGGGATATATGGAAGATATAACTTTCCAAGAGAAAACGAACTTAGCTGTCGATAAAGGAGAATAAAAATGGCAATAAAAAAGATTATTACAATTGATGGCATAGATGTGCCATTCAAAGCATCTGCTGCACTGCCAAGAATGTACAGAATGAAATTCGGACGTGACATCTATAAAGATTTTTCTGAACTGCAGAATTCTGTCAAGGAAAACGATGAAGAAAACAGCAACATGGGTATTAAATCATTGGAGATTTTTGAGCAATTATCATGGCTTATGGCAAAACACGCCGACCCTGAAAACGTTCCCGACAATCCGGACGACTGGCTGGAACAGTTTAATATGCTCTCAATTTACGAAGTTCTTCCACAATTAATGGAACTTTGGGGACTGAACAACGATACACAGGCAGTTGCCAAAAAAAACATAGACCACTTGACCGTCAGATGACAACACCACTGTTCCTGCTCCGATGCGTTCAGCTCGGGTTGAGTATGTCAGACCTCGACCTGCTGACCATCGGGCTTGTAAATGATATGTTCACCGAAAAAGAAAATGATGACTTCAAATATCCGTACAAGCCCACTCAGGAAGACTTTGATAAATTTTAGNAACANAAAANTCCCCGAATTATCGGGGAGTTTNTTATAAATTATTATCCTGTATACGCTTACCTGCTATATTGTAAACTTCTTCGTCGGCTCTTGCACCAATCACAATAATAAGCATCTGGTCATCTGATTTTACTGTTTTGTATACAATACGTAATCCGGCAGATTTCAGCTTTACTTTCAGAAAACCGGACAGGTCATTTCCGTTTTTGTTTCCGAGAGGCTTTCCATAACCGCCCTCAGACTGCGGTAAAGGATTTGTCTGAACTTTTTTGATAGCTTTCAACACAAGTAAACGCTGACTTCCGTCAAGATTTTTCAGGTCTTTTTTTGCTTCCGGCAGATATTCAACACTCCATTTCATTCAAATTCTACCTCTTCAAAATCTGCAAGTTCCTCGTCAGTAATTCCGAGTTCATGCTGTACTTCGTCATCCGGAATATTTTCCGAGGGGTNATAATTCTTCATACGTTCGGAAGCAACCGCAAGAAGTCGTGCGTCATTGATTTCTTCAATCAGCCTTATATATTCCTGCGGTGAAAGGAGTACACATTCCGGAGNGTTGTTTTTCATAACGACTTTTGCACCACTCTGTTTTACTTCCTGAAANATTTTTCCTGCAAGTCCACGGTTAAACTGGGAAATCGGGACTGTNTTTTCAATAACTGAGATAATATTCATACTATCCACCTCCACNTATATTATACACTATCCGATTAAAAAAGTCAATAATTTTGCTGATAAATTAACTGATAAATTTNAGAAAGCGAGGTGAAANTCATGGCAAANCAAATGAAAGTAAGAGGAATAACNGTNGAGATAAACGGNGATACCACNNNNCTTCAGAAATCNCTTNCCAANGCATTGANNANANNATAANAAANACNCAGTCNCAGCTGAAAGACGTTGANAAACTGCTGAAACTNGACCCGACAAATACGGAACTTCTCTCACAGAAACAGCGGTTACTCGGTGAGGCAATAAACGATACTAAAGACCGTCTTGACGCTCTCAGAACTGCCAGTGAAAAAGCCACCGCCACTAAAGACAATTACGACGACTGGAAAGCTAAATACGACCCGATAAAAGAAAAAATTTCCGAAACCTCCGAAGAACTTAAAAAGCTGAAAGAACAGTCAAAAGAGGCAAATGAACAGCTTTCAAAAGGTGAAATATCGCAGGNAGANTANGANANNTTACANNATAAAATCAAGTCAACTTCCGANNANCTNAAANANCTGAAANANTCNGCANAAGATGTATCTGANGAGTTCGGACACCCCATATCTCAAGAGCAGTACGATGCAATACAGCGTGAGATTATAGACACGGAGCATGAATTACAGAACCTCCAGCGAGAAGCGGAAAATTCAAGGGAATCACTTGTCAAAATCGGGAAAGCCGGAGAGAGTTTGCAGAATATCGGCGGAAAAATNACCGGAGCAGGTGAAGCNTTNATGCCTGTTACTGCCGGAATAGTCGGACTTGGTACGCTTGCAGTCAAAACNGGTGCGGANTTNGATAGTGCAATGAGTCAGGTTTCAGCGGTTTCCGGTGCANCCGGTGAAGANTTNGAGNCTTTACGNGCAAAGGCTCGTGAAATGGGNAGTGTGACNAAATTTTCCGCNAGTGAAGCTGCCGAAGCTATGAACTATATGGCNATGGCAGGTTGGAAAAGTGAAGATATGCTGAANGGTATCGAAGGTATCATGAATCTTGCAGCCGCCTCCGGTGAGGAACTTGGTACAACTTCCGACATTGTAACCGATNCTCTTACAGCTTTAGGCTATCAGGCACAGGACGCCGGACATTTTGCNGACGTTCTTGCAGCAGCNAGTTCNANTGCTAANACCAACGTNTCNATGATGGGNGAAAGTTTCCAGTATGTTGCACCTGTTGCGGGTTCNATGGGAGCATCTGCTGAGGATTTGGCAATTGCTCTNGGACTTATGGCNAACTCCGGTATCAAGGCATCACAAGCCGGTAACNCGCTNAAAAACGGTCTTNNAAANCTTGTAANANCNNCTGAAGCACAGGTTTCAGCAATGGCGGCTCTTGGACTTGCATACACCGAAACTAAACAGGTTTTTGACGAAGATGCAATTTCAAAAGCACAGGAAAAAGTAACTAAAAAAACACGTGCTTATGAAGACGCAGCGGCAAGACACCTTGATGTTGTTAACCAATACGGCAAAGATTCAGTTCAGTTTGTAACTGCCACCAATAAGCTGGAAAATGCTTTAGATGACCTTCACAAGGCACAGGATGAACTTACAGTTGCTCAGCAAGGCACAACACAGGAAGTCCTCACAGGTGCAGATGCTTTTACGGACGAGTACGGTAACATGAAACCTCTCCGGGAAATAATGGACGCTCTGCGTTCGGCACTTGGTGCGGTAAATGTTGAACTTATCGACAGTGATGGCAATCTTCGTGAGTATGACGATATTATAGCGGAACTCAGCCAGACGGAAGAAGGGCTGACTCAGTCAGAACAGCTGAAAAATGCGGCTATTTTATTCGGAAAACAGAATCTTTCCGGAATGCTTGCCATAGTAAACGCCAGTGAAGAAGATTACGCAAAACTCACAAATGCAATCGATAACTGTGACGGAACGGCTTTGAATATGGCTGAAACCATGCAGGATAATCTTGAGGGACAGCTTACAATTCTGATGTCACAGTTGCAGGAACTGGCTATTTCTTTTGCTGAAATTCTTATGCCGACAATCCGTAATATCGTAACAAAAATTCAGGAATTTGCGGATAAATTAAACGCACTCAGTCCCCATGCAAAGGAAACTATTACAAAAGTAGCTTTGATTGTTGCGGCAATAGCTCCCCTTCTGATTGTAATCGGAAAACTCACAACCGGTATCGGCGGAATGATGTCAGCATTTTCCAAAATGCCGGCAATCATTACAAAAGTAAAAGGAGCTTTCACGGCAGTAAAAACCGCTATAGCTGGTATTTCTGCACCGGCTGTAGCGATAGCTGCTGTAATAGCTGTACTGGTTGCGGCGTTTAAACATCTGTGGGATACAAATGAGGACTTCCGGAACAGTATAACGGCGATATGGGACGGTATCAAAGAAACATTTGAACGTCTTGCAAGCGGAATTACTGAACGTCTGAATGCTCTTGGCTTCGATTTTACGGACTTCACAGACACTTTAAAATATGTATGGGATTGGTTCTGTAACTATCTTGCACCGATTTTTGAGAACACTTTCCAATATATTGCAGACGTTCTCAGCAATGCCGTTGACATAATACTAAACACCTTTGATGTTTTTGTAAAACTGTTTTCAGGAGACTGGGAAGGTGCATGGGAGAGTTATAAAAATATTGTTGCAAGTATATTTGACAACATTAAAATAACAATTGAAACGTTTCTTGAACTCATCTGCAATATTTTCAATACAAATTTAGCAGACTTCTGTGAAGCGTGGCAAGCCGGATGGAATGATGTAAAAGAATTTTTTGTAAATGTCTGGAATGGTATCAGAAACTTTTTCGTCAACGCATGGAACAGTTTTCAGGATAATTTTCAGACCGGCATGGATATTATCTGTAATACATTCACGACCATATGGACGGCAATAAAGAATTTCTTTATCGGTATCTGGACAGCAATTTCAGGAGCAGTAAGCAATGCCATAAACGGTATCAAAAACGTTGTTACGACGATTTTCACGGCTATACGGGATTTTATCACAACAGTTTTCACAGCGATTCACGATAAAATTTCAGCGGTATGGAATGCAATTTATACCACAATAAAACCGCTTCTTGATGCTTTTGCGTACCTGTTTGAAACTATTTTCGAGGCTATAAAAATACTCATCGGCAGAGCTATGGACTGGATTTCTGATAAAATTCAGGCTATATGGAATGCCATAACTGAATTTATTACTCCGGTTTTAGAGGGAATTCGTGACTTTTTCGTAAGTATCTGGGAAACGATACAGAATGCCGTCGGCGGAGCTATGGACTGGATTTCCGACAAAATTCAGACTATCTGGAATGCTATAACTGAATTTATTACTCCCATTTTAGAAGGTATCAGAGACTTCTTTGAAAGTATCTGGACGGCAATTTACAACACTATAACGACTGTCTGGACAGCTATAAAAGACTTTTTCGTATCCGTTTTTGAAACGATTTCGGGAATAGTTTCTACCGTATGGGAAGCCATAAAAACGACTATTTCAAACGTTCTGAACGGCATAAAAACAGTTGTTTCGGATATCTGGAACAGTATAAAAACGACGGTTTCCAATATAATGACGAATATAAAAAATACTGTTTCAAGCATATGGAACAGCGTAAAATCGGCGGTTTCTGAAAAGATTACCGCTATAAAGGATACTATTATTGACGGTTTCAATAATGCTGTGAACTTCGTCAAAAACCTTGCCTCTGAAGCTGGTTCGTGGGGAAAAGACATCATCAGCGGAATTGTCAGTGGTATCAAATCAAAAATTAACGATATTGCAGACGCAGTCAAAGGTGTTGCCGATAAAATCAGAAGTTTTCTTCATTTTTCCGTCCCCGACGAAGGACCATTGACTGACTTTGAATCATGGATGCCGGACTTTATGCAGGGACTCGCCGACGGTATCACAACCAACGCCGACGTTGTAGAAAATACGATTTCCGGATTTGCAACAAATATTACCACAACTATTAAGTCAATTATTGAAACTGCTTTAAATTCGCTCCTGAATACTGTTGAAACATTCATGACACAGGTTTTCACACATATTCAGACAATATGGAACGATTCAAAAGATACTATAACCGCTGTCCTGAATACTATCAATAACGGCGTAACTTTCGGTTGGAATACAATTGTAAATACAATTAAAAAATCCCTTGAAAATATAAAAAATAACGTTTCAACGGATTTCAATGCTGTAAAATCGACTATTTCAACAGTAAACAATTCCGTACAATTGTTCACCTCAAAGTCGTGGAATAAAATTTCAGCTGATATAAAAAGCATTCTGAATAACATAAAGTCAAATATTTCAGGTGTATGGAACTCCATACCCGATTCTGTAAGAAATGCTATGAACTCTATTCAGAATATAGTCCTGAATGTGTGGTATAACGTCCATAACGGCGTATGGGACAGAATCTGGAAAATACGTGATACTATTGCGGACGGTCTGAACTCTTCCGCCGACTGTATCAGAAATCTTGTAAATCAGTCGTGGGACTGGGGTTATGACTTAATGCAGAACCTCATAAACGGTATCAATTATCAGATGGGCAGTCTCGGAAACATAGTCGCAGATGTCGCAAATATGATATGGGAATATCTTCATTTTTCCGTACCTGAAAAAGGTCCGCTTACAGACTTTGAATCATGGATGCCGGACTTTATGCAGGGACTTGCAAAAGGTATCGAAAGTTCGCAGAAAGCCGTTGAAAAGGCGATTTCCGGCGTTGCGGGTGCTATGAAGTTATCACTTGACAGTGGCTTGAATTTCGATTTAAACGGCATTACAGGGGCATTTACGGGCAGTACCGGCACGGTCAATAACTACTATTCCACCGATAACAGCGGGACGGTTAATCAGACGAATAATTCACCGAAATCTCTTTCAAGGCTTGAGATTTACCGACAGACAAGAAACGCACTGGGGGTATGATACTTGAAATTTGATTTGATTTTAGAAAGTAACAGAGGTCCGAGAGTAGGATTTACAGGCAATGCAAACGATTATATGGTGAAGAAAATCGAGGGACTGAATCCACCAGCCGGAACTATCAGCACATCTACGTATGCCGGTACGGACGGCAGTTACTTAAATAACGCTTTTATTGAAAAAAGAAATATTGTAATTCAGTTTGAGATGCGTGGAATCAACATTGAAAAACGTCGTCACTGGTTGTATAAGATAGTCGAACCGTCCCGATATATCAAGGTTTTCTATAAGACCGCAAGCGTTGACGTATACACTTACGGATACGTCGAGACGTGCGAGGTCAATAATTTTGAGACGTTCACGAGCGGACAGATTTCTATTATCTGTCCGGATATTTACTGGTACGACTGTAAACAGACAATTGCCTATTACGGACAGATTGCCGGAGTTTTTCACTTTCCGTTTCCGGAGAGTGATGAGCCTTTTCCGCTTGGTACGTACAGTGAAAGTAGTATCATGACAATCGAAAACGAAGGTGATAAAACCGGCTTTACTATCGAAATAACTGCCGGTTCACCTGCTCAGACTGTCACGGTGTATAACGTCGATACGGGGGAATATTTTCAGATAAAAGGCGATATTCAGCCGAATGACATAATCACGATTACAACTAAAACCGGCAATAAAACAATATCACTGAATCGTGGAGGAGGTTTCGACACAAATATTATAAACTGGTTAGTCTATGGTTCGACGTGGTTGACGATGAAGCAGGGAACTAATCGTTTCAGACTGGAAGCACCCTCTGATTTTTCCGCAAAGATAATCCATACCAACGCTTACTTAGGAGTGTGAAAAATGTACATTGAAATCTATGAAATGTCTGTATCTCCCGGACAGAAACTTAATGTAAAACTTGTAGCAGTATGTGACAGTTTTTCTTCGCTTCTGTGGGATGTCGAATATTATTCCTGTGGTTCGTTTGAAATTTATATCTCCGCAACCCGTGAGAATCTGAAAACTTTCAAAACAGGAAGAATTGTAGGACGTAACGACGATAAGAGAAATTATGGAATAATTGAAAAAATACAGATTTCAACGGATTCTGAAAATGGTGACTATCTCACGATTTCCGGACGTTTTCTGATGTCACTTTTGGCACGGAGAATAATTTATCCTGCTCAATGCTATACACGTGAAACATCATACGCCGATATTGTGACAAATATTGTATACAGAATCTGTTCATGGCACGAGATATTACGACGTATTCCGGGACTTAAAATAAGTGAGTATTCAAGTCCATGCTGGCATCAGACAACACAGTTACAGGTAAGCTATGAAAATCTTATGGAATGGATTTATAAAATCTGCGAAATTGTCTGCGGTACTGCAAATATCCGGCTTGAACGCTCCGAAGATGACGAATATTCACTTNTNTTTGAACTCTCACAAGGTACGGACAGAAGCATTTTACAGAATGAAAATCCGCATATNGTTTTTTCCGATACATACAATAATCTGNTATCATTTGANTANCTTCANGATACTACCGATTANAGCAATNTTGCGTATATTTTCGGAGCNGGNGAGGGTTCANCACGTAANAANACATTATTTNNTNATACTNANANAATNCCGTCANTGTTNGACAGNTATGAANTNTACGTTGACGCAAGGGATTTATCCGATGAGGAACAGNCGGACGGNGAAACAACTAAAATTCCAANCACTGAATATCTGAATATGTTGCGTGAACGTGGCAAGGAAAAACTTGTATCTATAACGGAAAAAAGCGAAAGTACAATAGCCATGAATGACAAGCAGTATCAATATAACAGGGACTACTTTTTAGGCGACTATGTGACGGTACAAAATGACCGCTTCGGTCTGAAACAGTCTAAAATACAGCTTGTCGGTATGATTGAGAGTTTCGACCAGAACGGCTATTCACTGACACCAACATTCAAAGGAGAGTGATTTTTTTTATGNCATTCCATAGCGGTTTTTTNNATTCNAAAGGTCTTGACAGNACGTANACAGCAGAANATTTCACNGAATATCTTTCAAGTATTATCTGNAACGGAATCTTAGACACTTACGGTNATAANTTCGCATTGACTTCNACCGGNGNGGGCAGACAGATTGTAATNGGTACGGGTAAAGCATGGATAAACGGTCATTATTTNGTCAATGACGAGCCGTACATGATTGACTATGCCGGTTATAAAGACCCTACATTTCCGAGGTACATATCAATTGTCATNGCCTGCGATACNTCCGACGGNGTNCGGAACGTCTGGATTGATTCAATAGTAGGACAGCCTGCCGAAAATCCGGTACTNCCNGAAATNCCTAAAAGNGAAACNCGTACTAATCTNTTTCTTTATGCNGTCCGTATNAGTCCGGACGCACCATGTATTACCGANNCNGACTGGTGGGACTATCGTNCTGATGAGAACGTCTGNGGNTACTGTAAGTGTATTTTAGGTAAGTGCAGAGTTACNGAANTAATGCAGGAAGTAGCCGAATTAAAGGGNAAAATCAACGAATTACAGCCACANNTAGAAGACCTTAGNAANATTGTNNTAGNAANCGGAAGAGTCGGNGATAATGNANNTTATTCNCTCCGGAAAGACGGNAAAGCTATTTTAACCGGNACAGGCGATATATGGGAGTACGGTGAGAANACTACACGAGGAAATTCACCGTTTTACTGTAATAAATCGCTGAAAGATATGACNATTGAAGACGGTATCACTTCACTTACAGATAAATTTTTCTTTGGTGCGATTTTCCCTGGTANTTTGACCGTTCCGGAAAGCGTTGTAACAGTGGGNGNTTCTGTATGCGAAGAAACAAACGTTGCATTAGTTTACTATGGCGGTGCAGTCATAGGTGAAAGAATGTTCGCNAANGANGANGGTTTAGTTATGATAAACATGACTAAAAATGTCAGAAAGATTTCCGACAATGCTTTTTTAGGTTGTGTGACTCTGCTTTCTGCTANTTACGAGGGAACTATTGACGAATGGAANNNAATTGAAAAAAGTACAACATGGGCAGGCGAAACCGGNAANCGTTCANGNCTTGAAAAAATTCAGTGTACCNACGGTTATTTATCTTACGACTGGAATGCACATATCTGGAATGAGGTGAGGGCATAATGTGGAAATTCCTTGTAAAACAGCAGAAAATTGAAATTATTGAACGTGAAGTNATTGCAGACCAGCAGATTTCATTTGTAAATCTGAAGTTCATATTTGACGGCGACTGGAAAAAATTTCATAAAGTAGTACAGTTCACACAGTGCGANGAAACATATAANCGTGTACTCGGTACGGACGGNNTTTCCTGCCTGCTCCCGTCGGAACTNCATGCCGGNGCGGTCAGAATGTCNGTTTTCGGTTACGATGCNGAAAATATCAACGGACTTCGTGCTACTACTGTTCCNGTAACTCTNAACGTCNGACCNTCNGGNTTNGTCGGTGACGGTANNGAAGAANTTCCGCCNACTCCNGANNTNTANACACAACTNTTNCAGAAACTGGAAGAAAAAGCCTCNTCANTGCAGAACGGCGTTGANGGAAAAGACGGTGAAAACGGTCTTTCAGCCTACGAAATCGCACAGAATAACGGTTTTGAAGGTACACTGTCAGAATGGCTTGCATCTCTCAAAGGCGACAAGGGCGATACCGGAAAACAGGGAGTCAAGGGAGATAAGGGCGACAAAGGTGATACTGGTGAACAGGGCATACAAGGTGAAAAAGGTTCAACAGGAGCTACCGGAAAAACCGGTGCAAGCGGAAAATCCGCCTATGAAATATGGCTGTCAGCTGGAAATTCCGGAACTGAAACAGATTTCCTGAACTCTCTTAAAGGTGAAAAGGGAGATACCGGCAAACAAGGTATTCAGGGTGAAAAAGGTGACAAAGGTGCAACCGGTGAAAAAGGTATCAAAGGTGATACCGGAGCGGACGGAAAGTCTGCATATGATGTGTGGATTTCACAGGGAAACTCCGGAACTGAGGCAGATTTTCTTAACTCGCTGAAAGGTGAAAAGGGTGAAAAGGGAGATACCGGAAGTGCATCAGTTGATACCGAAAAAATCGAAGAAAAACTTGTGGAACTTACCAATAAAGACACGCTGTGGGGAAATTTCAATCCTGTAGGGCGTGCTGAATATTCTAACGCCTGTCTGACTTATTATGTCCCGACCGGACAGAAAAGAACATTTGCAGTTATTCCACGTATTGCCGATATAGAAAATAATGCATTGAGTAATTCACCGGTAGGACTTTTTGTACCTGATTTGTCGGAGCAGGTAAGTAACCTTGAAAGCAACTCTCATACTCACGACAATAAAGAGTTTCTGGACAACATCGAAACAACATTGATTTCACGTATTAGTGTACTTAGTTCAAGCCTGACCGCCGTCGACGAAGAACAATGGAGACATATAAACAGTCTTGAAGAAGTATCACACACACATGAAAATATGGACTACCTTAATAATCTTATTCCGACCATAAGTTCAATGAGTGCTAAACTTTTTGCTATAGAAGATGAACACGGAAA
>JAAVHK010000021.1 GCA_014799765.1 Ruminococcus sp. | reverse complement strand
GATACTCCCGTATAGCCTGATTCCGTACCGTTTCCGCCTAAATCGAACCGCCATTCAGACTGTACCGCAGAAACTTCCGGAATTTTTTCAGAAAGTATTCCCGTTGCTACCGTCGGCAATACCATTGTACACGCAAGCAAAGTACCAATAATTTTTTTAACTGATTTCATATATACCTCCTTTAGTTACCCATATATCCGGCTCTTCCGGACGTGTATATTCTTCGGAGTCAATATAGTAATCCGTATGTGGTGGCTGATTATAGCCGTTGTTCTGTGAAGCAACCTGTACTCTGTACTGCGGATTCTGCATAAGACAATAGATATTGTAATCGTTTGTATAAGTTGTAGTGAATACTCTTATCGTATCAGTACCTACTCGGAAAAGCATTTCTTCACGCCAGTCGCCCATTAAGTCGCAGGTAAGACACGCATTGGATTTTGAGGCGTTATTATATCCTGCATCATCTCCGGTAAATACACGTCCTTTGCCGTACTGGTCAAGCATTGAACGGTCAAGAACCGCTCTTTCAAGAGTATCAGTCCAGTATACAGCCGAGTTCTGACCCCATTTGGTAATCTCTGACCAGTCAAGGACTTTCTGATGTTCTCCGGTAGCGGAATAGACTACGCCGTTATGTGAACCTACCATTTCCGCACCGCCGTTACCGGCTATGAGGTTATCGGCGAGACATCTTCCGGTATCTCCGTCGGCATCTTCCTTGAATAACATCTTTCCTGTTTTACCGTCACGGAGCGATACACCGTAACCTGAGGCTTCTTCTTCGTGACACTGGAATATTTCAAGACCCTGATTATTCGGGTCAAAATCTCCGATATGAATAGCATCTCCATGACCTAATCCGCTTGTATACAGTAATTTGCCGTTATCGTCAACAACTGCTGAACCGATTATAACTTCCTGTTTACCGTCGCCGTCGACATCTGCACCCATAATATGATGATTTCCGTCGCCGTAACCCTTTACACTTGAATCATGTCCGGTATCATATGCCCAGTATTCTTTAAGTTTGCCGTTTTCTACAGAGTACGCAGTTACAGCCGAGCGTGTATAATATCCACGTCCGAAACAAGCATAAGCATTTACACCGTCAAGATACGCAACACAAGCAGTAAACCTGTCTACACGGTTGCCGTAATTATCTCCCCACGCCTCGACAGAACCACGTCCGGGTTTGTAGTCGATAGTATCGAGTGCCTCACCGGTCAGACCGTCAAACAGTGTGAGATATTCAGGACCGGACAGGATTCTTCCGGCTTCTGAACGGTAATCCGCTTTACCGTCACCGATAACTTTTCCCGTACCGTCAACAGTTCCGTCAGCGGTCTTGCATATGAGTTCAGCTTTACCGTCGCCGTCAAAATCGTAGACGGTGTACGGATTATAATGCGCACCGGCACGGATATTAATTCCTAAATCGACTCTCCATAACTGCGTACCGTCGAGTTTATAGCAGTCTATGTAGACATTTCCTGTATATCCGTTCTTTGAGTTATCCTGTGAATTTGACGGGTCCCACTTAACGAATAATTCATATTCACCGTCGCCGTCGACATCACCTACAGAACAGTCATTAGGAGAATATGAGCAGGTTGTACCGTCAGGCATAGTCAAATCTGCCGGTTGTTTCAACTTTATGTCAAAATATGCACCACTCTGACCGCTGTTGGTGTTAGTGAAATTCTTTGATACCTGTGCAAATTCCGTACATTCTCCGTTGACGTATACATCAATAGTATACCAGTCTGTAGCCGTTCCGCCGGTATCGAAATAGTTAGAAGCCTGTTCCATAGTAAATTCACCGAGTTTAGTTTCGCCGTTTTTCCATAAGTGGAAAATAGTTTCCTCGTTATCGGTGGCGAGTATTCTCCAGCTTATCAGATTACCATTTTTAGCGTGTGCGGAAACAACACCTCTGTTAAGATTTTCCATATGTTTACCGAGTACAGCTTTTTCATGAGGTGCAGTTTTGTCAGTTGAAGAAATTTCAATATAATCTATATTAGGTCCGCCGTTGAGTGTTGTAGCGTATGCCTTGACGGTATTCTTACCTTTCCGGAAAGTTACAACGGCGTTCTGGTCTTTCCACGAAGTCCACGCACCAGTACCCTCAAAATCGACGTACTGACCGTATTCTCTGTCACCGTTCACGATAAGTTTCACAGGACGGTTTATATCTGTACCGTTTGCATAGCGGAAATCTATATTATAGTTACCGTCTGCCGGAGCTTCAATAGTCCATTCAATGAAACTTCCTATTTCATTGTCAAAATTGATATAGGATTCGCCTGTAAAGCCTTCGTTTGTCGTTTCCGTAACTGCGTTCTGATATACGGCATCTGAAGCATAATATCTGCTTGTTTCGGGTTNTACTGTCGGTGGTACGTATGGTTCAGCGAATTTCACGTCCTTACCTAANATNTANTCNGAAAGAAGTTGNANGTCTTCCTTGTCGATTGTTCCGTTACCGTTCACGTCACCNGCGGTACTGTATTCCGTACTGNCTGAAAGCTGTCTGAGAGATACGAGGTCAAAACAGTCTATTCTGCNGTCAGAATTGACATCACCCATAATTATACCTGCTCCGGAAACATTGTCGATACGCTGAACCATAGGCACAGTATTTACCGCAAGAGCAGTACACANTATGCCNGACAACAATCCGCATATTTTTTGATTTAAGTTTCATGTAATCACACTCCATATTATAAATTNTATATAAATTATACCAAAATTCCGCACTNTTGTCAAGATAAATTGTTAAAANTTTCAGNAGTTTTTTTGAGGNGCAATGNACAAAAATATAAAACCTCACATCTTGAGGTTTTCAGAATCAACAGCAATTTTCTATATAGTTTCTTTTGAATACAGANTGCCGTTTATAATACCTTAAAATAGAAATTTGCCGACAGTCTGCTTTGCATATAAAAAAGAATATACATATTAAAGATTTAATATTGTATATAATAATTTCCCGTTTCCTGCACCTGCTCCGGAGNAGGTGTGACAAACAGAACTCACGGAATAAAAATTCTTTACAAATGCAACGATAAATGATATAATAGAAGTTACAAATAATTTGTAAAGGAGAATCTGAATTGACAAAAAATATTCTTGGCAACAANTGGTATCTCTACATGACGGAATTTTTTTCGGGAGTATCTGTAATGGCTGTAGAACTGGGAGCAAGCCGACTTCTTGCACCATATTTCAGCTCATCGCAGATAGTATGGACTATCATAATAGGTACGATTATGATTGCAATGGCTCTCGGAAATATTTTCGGCGGAAAAAGTGCCGACAAAAATCCTAATCCTGACCGGCTGTATTCAAGGATTCTGTTTGCTTCTNTATGGATTGCCTGTATACCTTTTCTTGGAAAATTCGTTATACTCGGAGTTTCCGCACTCCTGATAGTAAGCGTGAATACCAATTTTCTGATATGGTCGGCATTTTTCACCTGCATGATAGTATTTGTGTTTCCGCTGTTTCTGCTCGGAACAGTTACGCCCTCGCTTGTGAAGTACACCGTCGACAGTCTCGACGATAACGGAAAAACAGTCGGTACACTGGGAGCATTCAATACGATAGGAAGTATTNTCGGAACTTTTGTACCTACATTTATTTCTATTCCAGCCGTCGGAACTTCCGCAACATTTCTGATTTTTTCGGGAATACTCCTGATTATTTCACTGCTTTACTTTATTTTCAGTAAAAGCGGTAAAGTAAAAAGTATCGTAGCAACAGTAGTTTTTGCGGTATGCTGTGTGNTATCTACTTCTTTCGGGTTTGCGTTCTGGGAAAAAGACCTCACATTTGAAGGTGAATCGGTCTATAATTACTTACAGGTNAAGGATAACGAAAAACGCACCGCACTTTCTACAAACGTACTTTTCGGCGTGCAGTCGGTATATATGAAGTCGGGTGAACTTTCGGGTATGTATTACGACTATGCAATGTCAGCACCGCTTATGGCAGATACCAACGGTACAAAAGATATTCTCATACTCGGAATGGGTACGGGTACTTATGCAAAACAATGTATGAATTATCTCGATAATGTTACGGTTGAGGGCGTTGAAATCGACGAAAAAATAACAGCCCTCGCCAGAGAATATTTTGACCTGCCTGAAAGTGTTAAAGTCACGACTTATGACGGACGAGCTTTCTTGAATGTTTCCGACAAAAAATATGATGTCATAATGGTTGACGCATATCANGATATAACGATTCCTTTTCAGATGTCATCAGTTGAATTTTTCCGCCTTGTGAAGTCGCATCTGAGTACAAACGGTGTAATGGTTGTCAATATGAATATGCGTTCCGAAAAATCGNACGGTATAAACACATGGCTTTCCGATACAATAGCGGACGTTTTCGGCGAAGTCTATACGGTTGACGTTACAGGTTCTACAAACCGTGTTCTTTTTGCNTCTGATAATACCGATATGCTTGATGTATTTTCTGAAAACACTGAAAAACTTCCGGATAGCAGTCTTTCGGATATGATGCGGAATGTTTCGGAAAACCTCGTGAAGTATGAGGGCGGTGACAGGATTCTGACAGACGACAAAGCCCCTGTTGAACTTCTTGGAATGAGTGTCATCGACGATTTGATTCAGGACGAACTTGTTTACTACCGTGAAGTATTCAGAACGGAGGGCATAAAAGGTCTGCTCGGATAAATAATCTAATNAGATATTTATCTGACAAATAACCTACGTGAACTTTANTAATTTAAATAAAAAAGCCTCCTTTAATACAGGAGGTTTTTTTACACATTCCGATTTTTTTTCCTGTTCCGGAGCAGGATTATTTATTTTTCATTAATACAACAGTTAGTTTCCTTTATTTTTCTGTCAGCATATAAAACAACGTNTTTTATAACAAGTTTCTTTATTGCAGATATATAGTGTTGCATATATTCAAAATCAATTTCTCCGGATAACAGTTTCCTGTAGAAACTTCACCATCTTCAATAATATCTAAAGCCATTTCAGTACTTTCAAAATCCTCTGGTCTGCCATAATACATTATTCCGTTGTCGTCATTTTTGGCATTGACTAATGGCAATGAAAATTCAGACATTTTGACTTTAGAAATATCCTTTTCTTTGTNCAAGTCTTTTTTAGATTTAATTTTGACTTGATTAAATAAATCGCCTATTTTATAAAAGTCATAATTATTATTTTCAGGACTATGAAGTGCATTTTTTTATTCATCAGATAATTCATAACTATTCATTCTACTTGCCGTCAGGTAAGCAGACAGTTTCGCTATACGCTCCGACTCTAATTCTGACATAAAGCTTTCCATAAAGTCAAAGTCTATTTCGCCATTTAATATAGGTAAATATATAATTCGATTTTTAACTTTTCTCCAACCGGCTTTATCTGACCATTCGTAATTACCATAAATCGCTTTTGAAATACATCCTACTAAAAACAAATATTGATTATCACTCAATGTATTACTTGTTAATATCCATTTAATTGCGTATGAATCTTGGAGAACTNTAAATTCTTTACTTTGATAAAATGTTGCTCCTGTATTTGCTCCGTTTGCTGATATTGAAATTACATTTTTTAATATTGTTGCATCGTCTCTTGGAACATAATTATCTAAACCTTGATTTTGTATACCAGAAGTTAGTGCAGGCAAATCATATTTTGCTGTTTTATCATTTGGCAAATCAGAAGTTTTATATTTTAGTGAGTTTGTTTTTATTTTTTCAAACAAATCACAGATTTTATATTTGCCCCACTCAACATTATTGAGTTTTTCATTGAGTGAGGCATTTATTTTCCCAGGCGTTCGTCCTCATCATTCTGATTTTTCAGCATATTTGAAAATTCCCATGCAAAATAATCACGGACTGTTTTCCTGAAATCCTCAATTGTCGGCTTTATATCAAAAGGTGCTGTCTGATTCCAGTCTGCTCCGTTTTCCAGGTAAATAGTTCCTTTAGAATTGCCATCGTTTTTTCACGGATTATAAGTGTTCAAAAAAAGCGAACTGTTCCATTCCTTTTCTGATTTTATCCGGAGACTTTGTTTCACCGGAATATCCGACGGCAAGAATGTTGATTACTTCAAGATTATCGGGAATGTTGAACTCCGTTTTAAGAACATCAGGCTTGAAATAGCATATCCAGACGCTTCCGAGACAGAGTTCTTCCGCCTGAAGCATCATGTGGTCAGTAATAATTGAGGCATCAATATCTGTTGTCTTTTTTTGGTCGAAAGGTCTTTGCCATGCGGTAGTGTGGTCAGCACAGACGATAAATGCAAGCGGAGCTCCATAGATGTTAGCAGCTTTGCCCAGCTTTACGAGATTTGTTTCTTCTTCAACGACAAGCACTTTTATCGGTTGCAGATTTGCAGCAGTAGGAGCAATTCTTCCTGCTTCGAGAATAGCATTTCTTTTTTCGGGTTCTACCTTGTCAGATAAATACGTCCTGACAGAGTGACGACGTGTAATGAGTTCTGAAAACTCCATAAAAACCTCTTTCCGCTGTACAGCTTGAAATTCTTAATCGATTATGTTATAATTATAGCATCACGATTTTAATTTGTCAAGTACCGACTTTTTTGTAAGGTACTACCTCAAAAGTAAGTAAAGGAGGAACTTAAATGAAAAATAATCTTAATAAATATAATTGTCCTGTTGACGCTACTATTGATTTGATTGGCGGTAAATATAAATCTGTAATATTATGGCATCTTATCGACGACAGAAAGCGATTCAGTGAACTGAAACGTCTTATTCCGAAAGCAACGGAAAAAATGCTTATACAACAGCTCAGGGAACTTGAAAGGGTAGGTCTGATTATCAGAACTGTTTATCCGGTTGTTCCGCCAAAAGTGGAATACAGTC
>JAAVHK010000020.1 GCA_014799765.1 Ruminococcus sp. | reverse complement strand
TTCAGAATCATATATTTTTATATATGATGCTGTTGTATTCTGCACTTTTAATCCTGATTACCGGAAAACATATGTTGTTTTTCGGTTTTTTTGTCAGATGATGCATGAAACACACGGGAACGTGTGTAATCCCATAAGAGAGAGTTTCTCTGCCCCCAGTAATTTATTTAAGGAGGCGAAATAAATGGCAGTAAATGAAAAAATCAGATTCAAGATTAAGGGCTATGACCACGCAACTGTTGATATTGCAGCAGCTAAAATCGTGGAAGCAGCTAAGAAAAGCGGTGCAAGAGTTTCAGGACCTATCCCGCTCCCTACTGATAAGGAAGTTGTTACTATTCTTCGTGCCGTTCATAAGTACAAGGACAGCCGTGAGCAGTTCGAGATGAGAACACACAAGAGACTTGTAGATGTTATCCGTCCTACAGAAAAAACAACCGCTGCTCTTGATAAGCTTGAAATCCCTGCAGGCGTAGATGTTGTTATGGAAGTTAAGTAATTCCATAAGCCTGTGAAATACCGTTCGGGAAACGGAATGGCGGTAAACCGCCGGTCAAGTTGATTCATTCAACCAATAACCACTCAGGAGGAATTGAAATGCAGAAAGGCATTATCGGAAAGAAAATCGGTATGACACAGATTTTCGACGAAGCAGGAAAAGTTATTCCTGTAACAGTAGTAGAAGCCGGTCCGTGCGTTGTTGTTCAGAAAAAAACCGTTGAAAATGACGGCTATTCCGCACTTCAGCTCGGTTATGGCGACGTTAAGGTTTCAAGAGTAAACAAGCCTATGAAAGGTCATTTTGACAAGGCTGATGTTGCCTGCAAGAAAACTCTTAAAGAGTTCAGGCTTGACGACTGCGACACACTCAATGTCGGCGACATTGTAAAGGTTGATACTTTTGCAGTAGGTGACGCTGTAGACGTTGTAGGCGTAAGCAAGGGTAAAGGTTTTGCCGGTGCTATCAAGCGTCACAACCAGCACAGACTTAAGGAAACTCACGGTACTGGTCCTGTACACAGACAGGCTGGTTCAATGGGTGCTTGTTCTTCACCGTCAAGAATTTACAAGGGTAAAGGTATGGCAGGTCATATGGGTGCAGAACAGGTTACTGTTCAGAATCTTGAAATCGTCAAGGTAGATGTAGAAAATAATCTTATCGCTATCAAAGGTGCTATTCCTGGTGCCAAGGGCGGTATTGTCTATATCGTGGACAGCGTTAAGGCTTAAGGAAGGAGGAAACATATATGTCAACAGTTTCAGTATTTGATATGACAGGCAAGCAGGTTTCCGAAACAGAGCTTTCAGACGCAGTTTTCGGAATTGAACCGAATCAGGCAGTTATGCACGCTATGGTTGTAAACTACCTCGCTAATCAGAGACAGGGTACACAGTCCACTCTTACAAGAACAGAAGTAAGTGGTGGTGGTAGAAAGCCATGGAGACAGAAAGGTACAGGTCATGCAAGACAGGGTTCAACAAGAGCTCCGCAGTGGACACACGGTGGTGTGGCTCTCGGACCTAAGCCAAGAGATTACAGCTACTCCCTTAACAAGAAAGTAAAGAGACTCGCTATGAAGTCTGCACTTTCCACAAAGGTTCTTGACAATAATCTCATTGTTCTTGATTCCCTTACACTCGACAGCTACAAGACTAAGACTGTCGTTGAAATGCTCAAGGCACTCGGCGTTGAGGGCAAGGCTCTTATCGTTACAGCTGAGGCAGATTCAAAGGTAATCAAGAGTGCAGGTAATATCCCTGGCGTTAAGACTGCTGCCGTAAACACTCTTAATGTATACGACATTCTCAATTACGACAAGTTCATTGTTGTAAAGAATGCTGTAGGAAAAATCGAGGAGGTGTACGCATAATGAACACACCACAGGATATTATTTTAACACCCGTTATCACTGAAAGAAGTATGGATAATCTTCAGGTAGGAAAGTACACCTTTAAGGTAGCTAAAAACGCTACAAAGCCGGAAATCAAAAAGGCTGTTGAAAAGCTTTTCGGAGTTCAGGTTGAAAAGGTTACAACTATCAATGTAAAGGGCAAACTCAAGAGAGTAGGCAGATATCAGGGCATGACACCTTCTTGGAAGAAAGCTATCGTTACTCTTACAGAGGGTTCAAAGGCTATCGAGTTCTTCGAGGGCATGGTTTAATTAATTAAACCAGAGGTATGGGAGTGATGCTCCCGCAAAAAACGCATTTTTTAAGGAGTGAAACAAATGGCTATAAAAAGCTATAAGCCTACGACACCGTCGAGACGTCAGATGACTGTTACTGACTATTCGGTATTGTCAAAGGTTGAGCCGGAGAAGAGCCTTCTCGAACCTATGAAGAANAAGTCGGGAAGAAACAGCTACGGCAGAATAACNGTNCGTCACAGAGGTGGCGGAAACAGAAGAAANTANCGTGTTATNGANTTCAAGCGTGANAAGGANAACATGATTGCTACAGTTCTTACACTTGAATANGACCCGAACAGAAGNGCNTTNATNGCACTCGTNCAGTACGAGGACGGCGAAAAGAGATACATTCTTGCTCCTAACGGTCTNAAAGTTGGCGACAAGATTGAATCNGGTTCNGAAGCTGATATCAAACCNGGTAACGCTCTTAAACTCGCTGATATTCCGGTTGGTACATTCATNCACGCTATNGAACTTTANCCNGGTAANGGNGCACAGCTCGTAAGAAGTGCAGGAAATCAGGCACAGCTTATGGGTAAGGAAGANNNTTANGCACTTGTAAGACTTCCNTCNGGCGAAATGNGNAAAGTTCCGATAAACTGTAAGGCTGCTATCGGTCAGGTNTCNAANATNGACCACGAAAANGTTAANTANGGTAANGCNGGTNGNGTTCGTAACATGGGCTGGAGACCTACTGTANGNGGTTCNGTNATGAACCCNTGTGACCACCCACANGGNGGTGGTGAAGGTAANTCACCTGTNGGNCGTCCCGGACCTGTNACACCNTGGGGNAAACCNGCTCTTGGTTACAAGACNCGTAAGGCNCACCACAGAACNGANAAATTNATNGTAANACGTCGTAACGGCAAGTAATCTGAAAGGAGGAACTTATTCATGAGTAGAAGTATTAAAAAAGGTCCTTATGTGCAGGAAGTTCTCCTTAAGAGAGTTATGGCTATGAACGAGGCAGGAGAGAAGAAAGTTCTTAAAACATGGAGCAGGTCTTCAACAATNTTCCCTGATTTCGTAGGTCATACATTCGCTGTTCATGACGGACANAAACACGTACCNGTATATGTNACNGAAGATATGGTAGGTCANAAGCTCGGTGAGTTCGCACCTACAAGAACNTATAAGGGTCANGCCGGTTCAAAGACATCTAACAACGGCAAGAAATAAGCGGAAGGAGGAGTTAAGATGGAAGCAAGAGCTTATTTAANAAATGCTCGTATATCACCCAGAAAAGTGCAGATTGTTCTTGACCTTATNAGAAACAAGCCTGTAGACATCGCACTGGCTACACTGGATTTGACTCCGAAGGCTGCAAGTCCTATCGTTGCAAAGCTTGTAAAGTCNGCTCAGGCAAATGCTGAAAANAANTTCAGCATGGACANAGATAATCTNGTGGTTTCCGAGTGTTTNGTTACTCCCGGACCTATCATGAAGAGAATCATGCCGAGAGCTCAGGGCAGAGCATACAGAATTTTAAAGAGAACATCACACATCACAGTTGTTCTTAAAGAAAAAGAATAATCCCAAGGAGGTCTGATTAATGGGACAGAAAGTTAATCCGCACGGTCTTCGTGTCGGCGTTATTAAGGATTGGGATTCACGCTGGTATGCCAATAAGGCAGAGTTCGGAAATAATCTCGTTGAAGATTACAATGTCCGCAACTTCATAAAGAAGAACTTATATGCTGCTGGTGTTCCCAGAATCGAAATTGANCGTTTCGCAGACAAGGTAAGAATNCACATTCACTGTGCNAAGCCTGGTATCGTTATCGGNNGNGGCGGTACAGANATNGAAAAACTCAGAGNTAAACTNGAAAAGATGATGNNNAANCAGGTTTTCATNAACATCATCGAAGTAAAACAGCCNGATATGGACGCACAGCTNGTNGCTGAAAAAATNGCTCTNGACCTNGANAACAGAGTNTCTTTCAGACGTGCTATGAAACAGTCTATCGGCAGAACAATGCGTCTTGGTGCNAAGGGTATCAAGGTTAAGGTTTCNGGNAGACTTGCCGGNGCTGAAATCGCAAGAAGTGAAAGCTATCACGAGGGTACNATTCCGCTCCAGACAATCCGTGCTGATATNGATTACGGNTTTGCAGAAGCTGATACAACATACGGNAAAATCGGNGTAAANGTNTGGNTTTACAAGGGTGAAGTCCTCAAGGGCGANGCTGCNAAGGCTGCTGAAAAGCGTGAAAAGGTTGAAAGAAANNNCGACNNCAGAAACAATGACCGTCGTCGNCGTGATGACAGACGTGACGGCAACAGACGTGGCGGAAGAAATTTCAACCGTGATTCAAGAAGAGAAGGAGGTAACCAGTAATGCTTCTTCCGAAGAGAGTTAAATACCGCAGGGTCCACAGAGGACGTTTAAAGGGTAAGGCTTACAGAGGCAACAAGGTGACATATGGTGATTACGGTCTTCAGGCACTCGAACCGTCTTGGATTACTTCCAATCAGATTGAGTCCGCCCGTATCGCTATGACACGTTATATCAAGAGAGGCGGTCAGGTATGGATAAAGATTTTCCCTGACAAGCCAATCACAGAAAAGCCTGCTGAAACCCGAATGGGTTCAGGTAAAGGTTCACCGGAATACTGGGTTGCAGTTGTTAAACCAGGCAGAGTTCTTTTTGAAATAAAGGGTGTTCCGGAAGAAACCGCAAGAGAAGCTATGCGTCTTGCTATGCATAAGCTTCCTATCAAGTGCAAGTTCGTTACTAAAGCAGAGCAGGAGGTGGAGCAGTAATGAAGGCATCAGAAATCAGAGAAATGTCTGTTGACGAGCTGAACGAAAAGCTCACCAGTCTGAAAGAAGAGCTTTTTGCNCTCCGCTTTCAGCACGCTATCAACCAGCTTGACAATACAGCACGTTTAAAGGCTGTAAAGAAAGATATTGCACGTGTAAAGACACAGCTNAANGCNGTGCAGTAAGAAAGGGAGGATTTAGCTAATGTCTACTGANAGAAACCTTAGAAAAACAAGAGTAGGTAAGGTTGTAAGCGATAAGATGGATAAAACCGTTGTAGTTGCTATCGTTGATAACGTTAAACACCCGCTTTATAAGAAAATCATCAAGCGTACCGTCAAGCTCAAGGCTCATGANGAAANNAATGAGTGCAGAATNGGNGACCGTGTTGAAGTTATGGAAACACGNCCGCTTTCCAAAGACAAGAGATGGCGTGTNACAACCATCATTGAAAAGGCTAAGTAATTTTATAGAAGCTTTTAAGCTTGAAAGGAGGAACTCGCTGTGATACAGATGCAGACTTATNTNAAAGTCGCTGATAACACAGGTGCTAAGGANCTTATGTGTATCAGAGTTCTGGGAGGTACACGCAGAAGATATGCNAATATCGGCGATGTAGTAGTTGCTTCCGTTAAGAAAGCAACACCCGGAGGCGTTGTNAANAAGGGCGATGTTGTAAAGGCAGTTATCGTTCGTTCAGCAAAGGGTCTCAGANGNGAAGACGGTACTTATATCCGTTTCGATGAGAACGCTGCTGTTATTATCAAGGAAGACAAGAACCCGAAAGGCACACGTATNTTNGGACCAGTTGCNAANGAATTACGTGAAAAGGAATANACNAAAATCCTTAGTCTTGCTCCGGAAGTTCTTTAATGGAGGTGTCATTCGATTATGAGCAAAGTACACGTTAAAACCGGTGACACTGTTATCCTTCTNACNGGTAAGTANGAGGATAAGTTCAACNGNAAGGGCGACAGAAAAACCGGNAAGGTTGTTGAAGTAAGCCCTAAGGAAGGCAAGGTAATTGTTGAGGGTATCAACATGATTACCAAGCACATNAAGCCTACAAGAATGGGCGAAAAGGGCGGTATCGTNAAGACTGAAGCNCCTGTTTATGCTTCAAAGGTACAGCTTGTATGCCCNGAATGNGGTAAGCCCACAAGGGTTGGTCACGTTATCGAGGACGGCAAAAAGCTCCGTGCTTGCAANAAGTGCGGTAAGTCTTTTGAATAATATAAAGGAGAAACGACAATGGCAAGATTAAANGANNANTACGTTAGCGACGTTGCTCCTGCACTCATGAAGAAGTTCGGCTACAAGAGCGTTATGCANATTCCNAANCTNGAAAAGGTTGTTATCAACGTCGGTGCTGGNGANGCTAANGACAATGCTAAGGTTATNGACGCTATCATGACTGACCTTNCTGCTATAACAGGTCAGAAGCCGATAGTTTGCAGAGCNAANAANTCTGTAGCTAACTTCAANCTCCGTGAGGGTATGCCGATAGGCGTNAAGGTTACACTCAGAAGTGAAAANATGTACGAATTTGTNGANAAGCTCTTCAATGTAGCATTCCCACGTGTNCGTGACTTCAGAGGTATAAACGGTAACTCTTTCGACGGTAAGGGCAACTANTCAACAGGTATCAAGGAACAGCTTATCTTCCCTGAAATCGAATACGATAAAATCGATAAGGTAAGAGGCATGGACATCAACTTCATCACTACAGCTAANACTGATGAAGAGGCTAAAGAGNTGCTTACACTTTTAGGCGCTCCGTTCATCAAGTAATCAGGGAGGTTTTGAAATGGCTAAAAAGGCAATGATTAACAAGCANCAGAGAACTCCCAAGTATTCCACAAGAGCATACAACAGATGCAAGATTTGTGGCAGACCGCACGCATATCTCAGAAANTTCGGCATCTGCCGTATCTGTTTCAGAGANCTTGCNCANGACGGTCAGATACCGGGTGTTAAAAAGGCAAGCTGGTAAAATACAAGAAGGAGGTCATTCGGCATGCAAATCACTGATACAATAGCAGATTTATTAACANGAATNCGCAATGCGAATACTGCAAAGCACGCCACAGTTGACGTTCCCGCTTCAAGAGTTAAGAAGGACATCACACAGATTCTCGTTGACGAGGGCTATGTGAAGGACTTCAANCTCATTGANGACGGTAAGCAGGGTGTTATCAGAATCACGCTTAAATACGGCGACAACAAGTCACCTGTAATAACTGGTCTCAGAAGAGTTTCNAAACCNGGTCTGCGTATCTACTCAAGCTGTGCAGATATGCCAAAGGTTAGAAAAGGTCTGGGNATCGCAATCGTTTCAACTTCAAAGGGAATCGTTACCGACAAGAAGGCAAGAGAGCTTAATGTCGGCGGTGAAGTTCTCGCATACATCTGGTAAGGAGGAACTAAAATGTCAAGAATAGGCANAATGCCCNTTNCAGTTCCGGCAGGTGTTGANGTTGCTATCAACGACAACTGCGTTACAGTNAAGGGAGCTAAGGGCGAACTTACAACACAGTTCAGCANNGAACTCGGCATNGAGTANGCTGANGGTGTTATCACAGTAACAAGACCAAGTGACGACAAGAAACATCGTTCACTNCACGGTCTCACAAGAACACTNATNGCCAACATGGTTGAGGGTGTAACAAACGGATATTCCAAAACTCTTGAAATAGAGGGTGTCGGCTACCGTGCNGCNAANCAGGGAAATGCGGTTAAAATNAACCTCGGTTTCTCACACGANGTTATNATTGAGGAAACAGACGCTATCAAGNTNGANGTTCCNCAGCCTAANAAAATCGTGGTAAGCGGTATCGANAAACAGGCTGTAGGTCAGTTTGCAGCNGAAATACGTGAAAAGCGTCCGCCTGAGCCGTACAAGGGCAAGGGTATNAGATACGCCGGTGAACGTATTATCCGNAAGGAAGGTAAGTCCGGTAAGGGCAAGAAGTAATTAAAAGGAGCAAATTGCTATGATTAANAAATTCGACAGCAATAAGGCAAGATTAAAGAGACACCGCAGAGTNCGTGCTAAAATCTCCGGTACTGCTGANCGNCCNCGTCTCAATGTGTTCCGTTCNTCAAAGCATATCTANGCTCAGCTTATCGANGACGTGAACGGTGTTACTCTTGCTTCTGCATCAAGCATGGACAAAGGTTTTGAGGGCAACGGCGGTAACATCGAGGCAGCACGCAAAGTCGGCGAGATGATTGCTAAAAATGCCATTGAAAAAGGCATTACAGAAGTTGTTTTCGACAGAGGTGGTTACCTTTATCACGGACGTGTCAAGGAACTCGCTGACGGTGCTCGTGAAAACGGATTAAAGTTCTAAAAGGGAGGTAAAACAATGGCAAATATTGAAATACAGGCTCCTGAACTCGTTGAAAAGGTTGTTTCCATCAACCGTGTATCAAAGACTGTCAAGGGCGGTCGTATCATGAAATTTTCCGCACTCGTTGTAGTCGGCGACGGCAATGGCACTGTAGGTTTCGGTCTCGGAAAATCCGGCGAAGTTCCGGACGCTATCCGCAAGGGTATCGAAGATGCAAAGAAGAACCTTGTAAAAATTCCGCTTAAGGGAACAACAATCCCTCACGAAATCGTCGGAGCTTTCGGAGCTGGCAGAGTTCTTATGAAACCCGCTGCACCTGGTACCGGTGTTATCGCCGGTGGTCCTGTACGTGCTGTAATTGAAGTTGCAGGTATCAAGGATATAAGAACAAAGTCACTTCGTTCAAACAATCCTTGCAACGTGGTAAGGGCTACAATTAATGGTCTTACATCATGCACTTCTGCCAAGGAAGTAGCTGAAAAGAGAGGCAAGACTGTTAAGGAAATTTTAGGCTAAGGAGGAGCAGATATGGCTAAGAAAATCACACTCACAAAAAGCCTTATCGGCAGAAAGAAAGACCAGATTGCTACTGCTGAGTCTCTCGGTCTCAGAAAAATCGGCGACGTAACTGTTCAGCCTGATAACGCACAGACCGCAGGAAAAATCAACAAGATTTCACACCTCATTGAGGTTACAGAAGCGTAAAACACAAGGAGGTGCAATAAAGCATGAAAATTCACGAGTTAACACCCGCTCCTGATTCCAACAAGGCTGTAAAGCGTATCGGCAGAGGTCATGGTTCAGGAAACGGCAAAACAGCCGGTAAAGGTCATAAAGGTCAGAACGCACGTTCAGGCGGTGGCGTAAGAATCGGTTTTGAAGGCGGTCAGATGCCTCTTGCAAGACGTATTCCTAAGAGAGGTTTTAACAATATCTTCGCAACAAAGTACGCTGTAGTAAATGTATCAGACCTTAACAAATTCACGGACGATACAGTTGTTGATACAGAATTACTCGTTGCTTCAGGACTTGTAAAGAAAGTCAATGACGGCGTTAAAATTCTCGGCAACGGTGAACTCACTGCAAAATTAACTGTAAAGGCTGCTAAATTCTCACAGAGTGCTATCGAAAAAATCGAAAAGGCTGGCGGGAAAGCAGAGGTGATGTAATGTGTTTCAGACACTGAAACGTGCCTGGAGTGTTCCGGAAATCCGAAAAAAACTCCTTTATACATTACTCATGATTGTAATATTCAGATTCGGAAGTGCTGTGACTGTTCCGTTTCTTAATCAGGAAGTCGTTGCTTCGTGGGTTAAGATGAATACAGAGGGTACAGGTAACTTCCTTGAATATCTGAATACAATGACAGGTGGCGGTCTCTCGAAGGCTACAATATTTTCACTGTCAATAACACCATTCATTAACGCATCTATCATCATGCAACTATTGACTTATGCATTGCCCCCTCTTGAACGTCTGCGAGACGAGGGTGAAGAGGGGCGAAAGAAAATTGAAAAGATAACGCAATTTGTGTCTATGGCACTGGCAATATTTATGTCATTTGCGTATTATCTGACGCTCAAACGAATGGAAGTAAACGGGCAGTACGCCGTTAAATATTCTTCCGGCTGGGAAATGTATTTTTCCGGAGCGGTAATAATAGCGTGTTTCGTTGCCGGAGCTTTACTGGTTGTATGGATGGGCAACCGTGTAAGCGAAAATGGTATAGGAAACGGTATTTCAATTGTACTCTTTGCAGGTATAGCGGCAAGATTCCCGACAGATGCAGGACTTCTTGTAAGACTTACAAAAACAGAACCAAGCAAATATTTATTTGTATCGCTGGGTTATCTTGTATTCATAATTTTTGAAATCGGTTTCGTTGTATTTATGAACGAGGCTGAAAGAAGAATCCCGATACAGTATGCAAAACGTGTTGTCGGCAGAAAACAGTATGGCGGACAGAAAACACATATTCCGATTAAAGTATGTATGAGCGGTGTTATGCCTATCATCTTTGCAATGTCATTTATGTCGCTTCCGGCTACAATACAGCTTTTCAAGCCGGTTACAAAAACAAGTGGTTTTTACTATCACTTCTGTCACTTCTTCAGTACAAGAAGTGCTTCATATGCGATAATATACTTCCTGCTTATAATCGCATTCAACTACTTCTATGTATCAATACAGTATAATCCGGTAGAAATGGCAAACAACCTCAGACAAAGCAACGGTGGTATCCCTGGTATCAGACCTGGTAAACCTACTGCCGATTACATTCAGAGGGTACTTTCCAAGATTACACTTGTAGGTGCATTTTTCCTTGGAATTATTGCAGTAATTCCGATATTCATTTCAATAGCTGATTCACAGCTTGCATCGCTTTCAATGGGTGGTACAACAATTCTTATCGCCGTAAGCGTTGCACTTGAAACAACACGTACACTTGAATCCCATATGATGATGAGACATCACCCAGGATTCTTAAAGTAAGGAGGGGCAGAATATATGAATCTTATCTTTTTAGGTGCACCTGGTGCGGGTAAGGGTACACAGGCGGAAGTTGTTTCCGAAGCTCTTAATATCCCACAGATTTCAACAGGTAACATTCTCCGTGAAGCTGTAAAGAACGGTACTGAATACGGTCTTAAGGCTAAAGAGGCTATGGACGCCGGTGCATTGGTTTCTGACGATATTGTAATAGGTATTCTTCAGGACAGAATCGCCGAAGACGACTGTAAAAACGGATTTATCCTTGACGGTTTCCCGAGAACAGTTCCACAGGCGGAAGCACTCGACGCTATGGGTATTCAGATTGACAAGGTAATTGAAATCCACGTACCCGACGAAACAATAAAACAGAGAGTTTCCGGCAGAAGAGTATGTCAGGGTTGCGGAGCATCTTATCATACCGAGTATAAGCCGTCAAAGGTTGAGGGCGTATGCGATAAGTGCGGTGACAAGACAGTTATCCGTAAAGATGACCAGCCGGAAGTAGTTCTCGACAGACTTGCAACATATCATGAAAAAACTGCTCCTCTTAAGGACTACTACGAGAAGCAGGGCAAACTTCAGACTGTTATCGGACAGGAAGAAGTTGCTGATACTTCAAAGCTTACTCTTACTGCTGTGGGAGTTGCTGAATGAGTATAACAATAAAATCAAAGTCCGAACTCGCCATAATGCGTGAAGCAGGTAAAATTACCTGCAACGCAATATGGTATGCGGGCGAAAGATTAAAGGCAGGTATGTCCACGCTTGACGTTGATAAACTTATCGGCAGTTATTTTGCAAAGCATGGCTGTAAATCCTGTTTCAAGGGTTTGTACGGTTTTCCGGCAAACGCCTGTATTTCGGTAAATGATGAGGTTATTCACGGTATACCGAAAGCAAACCGCAGACTTGAGGAAGGCGATATTGTAAGCATTGATACCGGAGCTTTTTATAAGGGCTTCAATGGTGACAGTTGCTGGACTTTCCCGGTCGGCAAAATTTCTGATGAGGCAAAGGCATTACTTGAGGTTACGGAGCAGTCACTCTATGAGGGTATTGCTCAGGCTCAGGTTGGCGCAAGAGTCGGGGATATTTCTCATGCTGTAGAAGTCTATTGTGCTTCACGAGGCTACGGAATCGTAAGAAATTACTGCGGTCACGGTATCGGGAAAGAGGTTCACGAATCTCCCGAAATTCCTAACTGGGGACGTGCCGGACACGGTTCAAGACTGGTTGCCGGTATGACTATCTGTATCGAACCTATGATTAACGTCAGGGGTGATGATGTAAAAGTCATGAAAGACGGCTGGACGGTCAAGACAACAAGCGGTTCATTGTCAGCACATTTTGAACACGCTATCGCAATAACTCCTGACGGTCCCGTTATTCTCACACAACCGTGACGGAGGAAACTTGTTGTGAAGTTATGCATAGGCTCAGTTGTAAGAGCGGTCGCCGGAAGAGACAGCGGAAAATTATTCGTTGTGACCGGCGTTCAGAACGGATATTGCTTTATAGTCGACGGTAAAAGTCGTAA
The DNA here is from genome assembly GCA_014799765.1 of Ruminococcus sp. GTDB lineage: Bacteria > Bacillota > Clostridia > Oscillospirales > Ruminococcaceae > Ruminococcus. The sequence continues at coordinate 16,278 of JAAVHK010000020.1, read as the reverse complement.
ACTGAACTCGTACAAGAGGAAGAACGTAAAGCACGTATATCCCACAGGCAGTATGATAGATATAAGCGATAATATAACTGATAAAAAACTCAGGACGTTGCTCAGACAGCTTGCAACGGAAGAGTAAAGGAGGTTATGAAAGTGTCAAAGGAAGATGTAATCGAAGTCGAGGGTGTTGTTACAGATGCTCTGCCGAATGCTATGTTTAAGGTTCAGCTTGAAAACGGTCACGAGGTACTCGCCCACGTTTCCGGCAAGCTCAGAATGAATTATATCAGAATTGTGCCAGGTGACAAGGTTAAACTTGAAATGTCACCATATGACCTTTCAAAAGGTCGTATAACATGGCGTGTTAAGTAAATAAAGGATTCTAAAAAATCCGCTATCCGCTAAAGGAGGTATTTTCAATGAAAGTCAGACCTTCAGTAAAACCTATTTGCGAAAAGTGCAAGGTTATTAAACGTAAAGGCAGAATCATGGTAATCTGCGAAAACCCTAAGCATAAACAGCGTCAGGGTTAATCCGTAACGCATTATTTGGAGGTGCAAATAACATATGGCAAGAATAGCTGGTGTTGACCTTCCCAAGAATAAGAGAATCGAAATCGGTTTGACTTATATCTACGGAATCGGTCGTCAGACTGCAACAGATATACTCAGCAATACAGGTATTAATCCGGATATCCGAGTTAAAGACCTTGCTGAAACAGATGTTGCTAAACTTCGTGACTATATCGACGCTAACTACACCGTTGAGGGTGACCTCAGACGTGAAGTGGCACTCAACATCAAGAGACTTGTTGAGATTGGCTGTTACAGAGGCGTTCGTCACAGAAAGGGTCTCCCCGTAAGAGGTCAGAGAACCAAGACTAACGCAAGAACCCGTAAAGGTCCTGTAAAGACAATCGCTAACAAGAAGAAGTAAGGAGGTTATGAGCTTTGGCACAGCAGAAAGGTAAAAAGGTTTCCACTATCAGAAGACGTAGGGAACGTAAAAATATCGAAAGTGGTGCAGTTCATATCCAGTCCACTTTCAATAACACAATCGTAACAATCACCGATACAGCAGGCAATGCTATTTCATGGGCAAGTGCCGGTGAACTCGGTTTCAGAGGTTCTAAAAAGTCCACACCTTTCGCAGCTCAGACAGCTGCCGAAACAGCCGCAAAAGCTGCTATGGAACACGGTCTCAAGAACGTTGAAGTATACGTTAAAGGACCGGGTGCAGGTCGTGAGGCTGCAATCAGAGCACTTCAGACAGTAGGTCTTGAAGTAAAGATGATTAAGGACGTCACACCTATTCCGCATAATGGTTGCCGTCCGCCTAAGAGACGTCGTGTCTGATTTAACAGGAGGTGTTTTAAAATGGCAGTACAGAAAGAACCAATTCTTAAAAGATGCAGATATCTGGGCATAAGTCCGGCAGTAATGGGTGTTTCCAAGAAGGAATCAATCCGTTTCAAGAATGCCAACAACAGAAAGAAAATTTCTGAATACGGACTCCAGCTCAAAGAAAAGCAGAAGTTAAAGTTTATCTATGGTGTAGAGGAAAAACCTTTCGCACACTATTATGAAATCGCTTCAAAGATGGACGGCAAGACCGGTGACAACCTTATTACTTGTCTTGAATCAAGACTTGACAGTGTTGTTTACAGAATGGGTCTCGCACTTACAAGACGTGAGGCAAGACAGCTTGTTGTACACAGTCACTATACAGTAAACGGAAAGAAAGTAAATATTCCGTCATACAGAGTAAAAGTCGGTGACGTCATTGCTCTCCGTGAAAAAGACAGAACTTCCGAAAAGTTCAAGGCAACAGTTGAAGAAACCAAGGACAGACTCGTTCCGATATGGCTTGACGCTAAAAAGGACGATTTTTCTGCAACTGTAAACCGTCTTCCCTCAGCTGAGGATATTGACTACGAGGTTGCTACACACCTCATCGTCGAGTTGTATTCAAAGTAATATTCATAGTGTTTGAATTATCTGAACTCGAAATAAACAGTTATTGCGAAATAGGAGGGTTTTTATGCTGGAGAAAATCAATAAGCCTGATATAGAAATTGTCGAGCTTAAAAGTGACGGCAAATACGGCAAATTCGTTTTAGCACCGCTGGAGCGTGGATACGGTATAACACTGGGAAACAGTCTCCGTCGGGTGTTACTCTCCTCACTTCCGGGTGTGGCTGTAACTTCCGTAAAGCTTTCGGGCAAAAACGGTACAGTTCACCATGAATTGTCAACAATTCCGGGCGTCAAGGAAGACGTTACGGAAATAATCCTCAGTATCAAGGGACTTACTGCAAAACTTCAGGGCGAAGGACCTAAAACAGCGTATATTGAAGCAGAGGGCGAATGTGAAATAACTGCCGGTGATATAAAATGCGATTCCGAAGTTGTTATTCTTGACCCTGGTATGCATATTGCCACGCTCGGCAAGGACGCTAAACTTTACATGGAAATTACTATCGACAAGGGCAGAGGTTATGTTTCTGCTGAACGTAACAAGAAACAGGTAAATCTTCCTGTTGACGTCATTGCGGTTGACAGTATCTATACACCTGTTCTCAAAGTCAACTATACTGTAGAAGATACACGTCTTGGTCAGGTTACTGACTATGACAAACTTACTATAGAGGTATGGACAGACGGTACAATTTCTGCTAAGGAAGCGTTATCACAGGCGGCAAATCTTCTTAATGAACATCTTAAACTGTTCATTGACCTTTCAGAAGAGTCATTAATGGACCCTGTTCTTGTTGAACCCAATGACAAGGGCAAGGAAAAAATTCTTGAAATGACCATTGAAGACCTTGATTTGTCTGTACGTTCTTTCAATTGTCTGAAACGTGCCGGAATAAATACAGTAGATGACCTTATTAATAAATCTGAGGAAGAAATGATGAAGGTTAGAAACCTTGGAAAAAAATCTTTCGATGAGGTTAAGGAGAAGCTCCAGTCACTTGGCTTTGACCTTTCCTCCGAAGAAGAATAAACCCATAAATCGTGCTTTTACGCACTGTATGAAAAGGAGTGAATTACATGCCGGGTACAAGAAAGCTGGGCAGAACATCTGACCATAGAAAAGCAATGCTCAGAGGCATGGTAACTTTCCTTCTTGAAAACGGTCAGATTGAAACAACCGTTACAAGAGCTAAGGAAGTTCGTGCTGTAGCAGAAAAGATGATTACTATCGGTAAAAATAATAATCTGCACTCCAAGCGTCAGGTATTGTCATACGTAACTAAGGAATCCGTTGCAAAGAAGCTTTTCGACGAGATTGCACCTAAGTATGCCGATAAAAACGGTGGTTATACACAGATTATAAAAATCGGTCCTCGCCGTGGTGACGCTGCTGAAATGGCTATTATCAAGCTGGTTTGATTGGCAGATTCTATATAAAAACAAAGCCGTACTCTTTCGGGAGTACGGTTTTTTTGCGTTTTGCGTGTTAAATTTTAGTGATGTTTAGTTTTTTCGGGATAAAGTTTTTCAATGAATCTGTATAACTGCATAAGTTTAATATTATCTGTAGTGCTGTCTATGATGTTATCAATATCTTCTGATTTAAGACTATCATTTAATCGTACTGTAGAACCGTTTTTAAGGCGGAAAACCATTTCAAAGCGGTGTGTATAGCCGTAACGTGTTGGTTCGTGGATTACATGATAGCGTACAGATTTAACATCACTGAAATTAACCATATTGTCGTACCATAACCATTTCCAGTGTACTTTTTCTGCACCATATTCAACAGTAGTTGTTCTGCTTGCGACGTAACAGCCGATAACAAAAATAATCAATAAAATAACTCGGAAAATAAAAGCGGTCTGATTGTTCACAAACACCTTGATAACAGGACATATTAACAAAAAGGATATTATCCATAATACTGTAAAGGTTTTAAATATTATACTGAAAAAAGCGGATTCGTTATTTATTTTGAAACTTTTCATTTCCGTACCTCCGTTATGTATCATTTTTAATAAAGCCGGTACATTTTTCCGGATAAACATTTTCAATAAACCTGTATAACTGCATAAGTCTGATGTTATCTGTGATACCGTTTATGCAGTCGTCGATGTCATCAGAGTTCAGACGGTCATTCAGGCGTAATTCCGTACTGTCATTAAGTTGGAAGACAATTTCAAAACGTCGGTTATAACCGTAACGTGTTCTTTGGTGGACTATGGTATAATGTACGGAATCGACGTTGTTGAAGTCGGCGGTATATTCAAGCCAAAACCACTTCCATTTTACTTTGTCAGAATCATATTCAACAATTGTTTTTTGTTCGTCAATATACCAGCCGATACCAATAATAATCAGAAGAATTACGAGTGAAAGAAATACAGCGATTACTTTAGCCATAACGGCACATATTATAAACATTAATATTACCCATAAAACAGCGAGGGCTATAGCTATATCACGTGAAAATTCAGGTGTATGGTTTACTTCAAGTTTTTTCATTTTGATACCTCCATACCTAACATAACTCCGGCGAGACATAATATTATACTCAGGAAAATATATATCGTTGCGGATATAATATGATGATTTTCGACTAAATTAAAAGTTTCGAGTGAGAACGTCGAAAAGGTAGTAAATCCGCCACACAGACCGGTTTTCAGAAATAGCAGTACATTTCCGGAAAGTCCTTTTTTTATGACGAATCCGTTAATCAGACCTATAAGAAACGCTCCGGTAAAATTGGTAAAGAGTGTCAGAAATGGGAAATCGCTTTTAAACGGTATCAGACTTATACAGTATCTTAAAACTGCTCCGAGACCTCCGCCGAGCAGTACGGATAAATAATTCATGAAATCGCCTCCATGAATAAATTATATCATTAAATTTAAAAAAAGTCAATAAAAAAGCAGTTTCCGGAATACAGAAACTGCTTTTATAGAAATGTGTTTTGAAACCACCTTTGTTTTTAGTCCTTGTAGCAAAACGGACAAGCATTATCATAAGATGCATAATCTAATACATACTTGATTTTTTCATGAAAAAGTGTAAAATCATTCATATCTGGATATTCCGATTTTAATATACTTGTAGCTTTTGAATAAACTTCTTTTTCTTCCATACCATTGTCACGCCACCAAATTTCACATGAAGGACAAATTTCGATTGCTCCTATAGAATTTAAAATATCTTTAGCAACAACTTCATATTGCTCATCGTATACACTCATACTACTCATAATTAATTTTCCTTTATTATTAGCATGGTGAGCTTATACGGCTCACCATGATTTATCTTTTGGAAATTTATTAATACATACCACCGGCAGGCATTGCAGGAGCAGGCGGAACGTCTTCCTTGATGTCTGCAACGAGGCTTTCAGTAGTGAGTACCATTGAAGCAACTGATGCGGCGTTCTGGAGTGCTGAACGTGTAACTTTAGTCGGGTCAACGATACCGGCAGGAATCATATCGCAGTATACTTCCTTGTAAGCATCGAAACCGTAGCCTACTTTGCGTGAACGTCTTATCTTGTCGACGATTACGCTACCTTCGAGACCGGCATTTTCGGCAATCTGTCTTACAGGTGCTTCGAGAGCCTTGAGAATTATTTTAGCACCGGTTTTTTCGTCGCCGTCGAGTGACGGGAGAAGTTTTTCTACAGCCGGAATCGCATTGATGTAAGCAGTACCACCACCGGCAACGATACCCTCTTCAACGGCTGCTTTAGTAGCGGCGAGAGCGTCTTCAATGCGGAGTTTCTTTTCTTTCATTTCGATTTCTGTAGCTGCACCGACTTTTATTACGGCTACACCACCGGCGAGTTTAGCTAGTCTTTCCTGAAGTTTTTCCCTGTCGAAGTCGGAAGTAGTAGTTTCGATAGCTGAACGAATCTGACCTACTCTTGACTTTATAGCATCTTTATCGCCAGCACCGTCGACGATAATAGTATTTTCTTTCTGAATGACTACCTGTTTAGCCTGACCGAGCTGACTGATTTGTGTATCAGTGAGTTCAAGACCGAGTTCAGAAGTAATAACTTCACCACCTGTGAGAATAGCAATATCTTTAAGCATTTCCTTACGTCTGTCACCGAATCCGGGGGCTTTTACGCCTGCAACCTTGAAAGTACCACGAAGATTATTAAGGATAATAGTTGTAAGAGCCTCACCCTCTATATCCTCAGCGATTATTACAAGTTTTCTGCCCATTTTTACAATCTGTTCGAGGAGCGGAAGAATTTCCTGAATTGAAGAAATTTTCTTGTCGGTAATGAGGATAAATGCATCATCATAGACAGCTTCCATTTTGTCAGTATCTGTTACCATGTAAGGTGAAATGTAACCTCTGTCGAACTGCATACCCTCTACAACTTCGCTGTAAGTATCAGCGGTCTTGCTTTCTTCGAGAGTGATTACACCGTCAGCGGTAACTTTTTCCATAGCTTCGGCGATAAGTTTTCCTACAGCCTCGTCAGCAGAAGAAACTGTACCAACTCTTGCGATGTCCTCACTGCCTGAAACTTCCTTGGAATTGTCAGTAATGGACTTTACAGCGGTATCTACTGCCTTAGCGATACCCTTTTTAAGAATCATAGGATTAGCACCGGCAGCAATATTTTTCATACCCTCACGCACGATAGTCTGTGCAAGAAGAGTAGCGGTTGTAGTACCGTCACCGGCAGCGTCATTGGTTTTGGTAGCGACTTCCTTTACAAGCTGAGCTCCCATGTTCTCGAAAGCGTCTTCAAGTTCTATATCCTTGGCGATTGTAACGCCGTCATTAGTAATGAGTGGTGCACCGAATTTCTTATCAAGAACGACGTTTCTTCCTTTAGGACCCATAGTTATTCTTACGGTATCAGCGAGCTTGTCAATACCGGACTGAAGAGCCTTTCTTGCGTCCTCGCCGTATTTAATATCTTTAGCCATGATAAATCAATCTCCTTTTTTTAAGATAAAACAGAATTATTCCACAACAGCGAGAATGTCTTCCATTTTCACGATGATGTATTCTTCACCGTCGAGTTTAACGTTAGTACCGGAGTACTTTGAAATAAGAACCTTGTCACCTTTAGCGACTTCCATTTTGACATCAGCAGTGCCGACACCTACTTCAATGACCTCGGCAACTTCGGGCTTTTCCTTGGCGGAACTTGTAAGGATAATACCGCCCTTGGTAGTTTCCTCAGCCTCCGTCATCTTGAGGACAACTCTGTCCTGTAATGGTCTGATAGACATAACATATACCTCCTGTAAAATCATGATTTAGCACTCTGTCTCTCTGAGTGCTAATTATATTTTACCACCTTTTTCGCAGAAATCAAGAGTATTTGCAAAATTTTCACAAAAATCTTCCATATGCACAAATAGAGATTTGCTATGTGGAAAAAACTGTAATAAGTAATCAAAAATAACATTTTTAAGAAGTTTAAGTAAAAATTTCCTGTAATGACTTGAAATTTACGGAAAAATATGTTATAATAACCAGTATATTCAAAAGAATGGAGAGTTGAATTTATGAAAAAGAAATTGACTGGTATTATTACAGTATTGTCTGCTGTGACGTATTCTGCCATAATGTCGGGTATGACGGCATTTGCCGAGGGTGAGGAATCCGCTGTAGTAACAACCGTTGCCGGTACTGCCACACCAACTGAAACGGGTTCAGTATTCTGGACGCTTATTTTTCCGCTGATAATAATGTTTGCACTATTGTATTTCATGGTTATAAGACCTCAGAAAAAACGTGACGGCGAATTAAAAGCCATGCAGGAAAGCCTTGAAGTCGGTGACGAGATAGTAACAGGTGGCGGAATAGTCGGAATAGTAGTATCTACCGGAGAAGATACCGTTGTTATCGAGACCGGCGGAGCAAGACACAAACTCCGTATAAAGACATGGGCTATTACCGAAAACGTCACGGCACAGGAACGTGTAAAGGCTATGCAGTCTGCCGATAAGAAGAAAAAGGAATCCGCCCTTGCATCTGCCGGAATTGTTTCCGACGAACCCGAAAAGAAACCTAAAAAACTCAAGAAAATTGAAGAAAATACCGGAAAGGACAAAGACAAGGAATAATATTTCAGACCTCTGCATAGAATGATAGTAAATTCTTATGCGGAGGTTTTTTTTTATGCGTCGACATCGTAAAAGCGTGTGGACAAACAGTATAACAAGTCTGACAATATCAGTACTTGCCGGAATATTCCTTATATTCATTACAGCGTTATTATTGGCAGTAGTTATGTATTGTATACTCGGCGATATGAAAGTATCAGCAGTTTTTTCGATAATATCAATGGTAATCGGAACTTATTCAAGTACATATTTCTGTGGGAAATTCAGACGTAAACACGGACTGGCAGAGGGGATAATATGTGGTGTGATAATATATACTCTCATAGCGATATGCGGAGTGATTTTTTTTGGAGAGTTCACCGGAGTGAAAAAACTCCTACTGCTGACCATTTCCGGAGCAGTAGGAGGAGTTACAGGAGTAAACTCGAAACGTCCGAAAAATTTCACGGAATAAAATTCAGTTCATTATCATAAATAAGATACTTATAATAATACCGGTAAATGAAAAACATAACCATATTGCAGAATGAATTGTCTGAATTTTCTTTGATGTTTCAATATTGGTATTATATCTTATTGAAGAGTATTTCCACGAAGCTATACCGAACAGGCTTATAACAGCCGGTATCAGTACGGCGTAAATTTTCGGGATATAATTACTTGCTCCGTTTGCATTCCATTGCACAGCCACATTGTCAGGCAATACAATGAAAGATATTATACTGAGTAAAAATATAGTAATAAAGATTGAAGTCTGAAAAATGGATATTTTTTTCATAATTAAAAGTCTCCGGAAGTATCTTCCATTAATTTAAATTTAATATCATAATAAGTTACTTTGCCGTTTTTCTTGACATTTGCACATTTTGCCGGTACTTTATCGCCAGCCTTGAAAGATGCACTTATAGTATTGTAAAGTTCGTCGTAAGTCTTTATGGGTACGCCATTTATTTCGGTTATGAAGTCACCGGCTTTAAGTTCGGTATTTGCAATATCGCAGTCTTCACTGATTGAATCAATATATACACCCTCGAAATCTTCAGGGAGTTCAAAACCTAATTCATTTTCAATCATGAGTATTTTTTCTTCGGAATCCATATCAATAAGCTGAATACCTATTCTGAAACGTCCGGACACGTAACCGGTGTTGATAAGTTCTTCAATAATAGGCATAGCATCATTAATGGTTATGGCGAATCCGAGACCCTCAAAACTGGAGCTTACATATTTTGAAGAAGTTATCCCTATAACCTGACCGTACATATTAACCAATGCACCACCGGAATTACCAGGGCTTATATCGGCATTTGTCTGAATACAGTTCATTTCAAAACCGGTAGAATCGCTACGGATTTTACGGTTTACAGCGGAAATTATACCGTCTGTGACAGTATTTGAAAGTCCTGCCGGATTTCCCACCGCTATGACCTGTTCACCGACTATTGCCTCATCGGAATCGCCGAATACTGCCGGAGTAAGTCCGGAGTAATCCACTTTTATAACGGCAATATCTGTTTTGGAGTCTCTGCCGATAATTTTAGCGTTATAGATTTTGTCGTCGGTAGTATGGACAGTATGGAAACCATCAGATTTCAGAACGTGTGCATTAGTGACAATATATCCGTCCTTTGAGATTACAACACCTGAGCCGGTACCTTCAAGACGTGTTTTTTTGGAATCGGAGTACATATATATTTCAACGATTGAATCCTGTACGGCGGCGGCGGCACCCTCAATGGTATATTTACCGTTTTCGTCGATAAAATTACTTAAATCTTTAGCACCATCGGGTTTTCCCTCCTGATACATAACAATATGCTGTTGTTTTTTAAGTTCTTCAATAACTGAACGGCTTCTGTATATGTCATTGGCGATACCGTATACTGAAAGACCTGTAGCGAGAATTATTATCAGAACAAACAGAAAAATTATAAATTTTTCACCTGTTGTATTTTTTCTTTTCCGGATATTTTCGTTAAGTTCGTTATATTGCTGAAATTCGTCCGGTAATGCATCATAGACGAATCCGGTATAAGCAAAAGCATTATTTTCCTGTACGGAATTATTTCCGCTGACAGTTTCATTAGTATTTATATTTTCCTGCTCCGGAACGCTTTCAACGTTACCGGAAGTATAATTTTCTAAATCGTCCATAGTTTCTCCTTTCTGAATGCCGTTATAAATTTTTCTGTTTTTCCGGAAGCTGTACCTGAAATTCAGTGTATTCACCGTAAACGCTCTTGACGACTATCTGACCATTATTTATATGTACAATTCTTCTTGAAATAGAAAGTCCGAGACCCAGACCGGTAGTATCTTTACCACGTGAGGAATCTGTTTTATAGAATCTGTCAAAAACCTGTGAAATTTCGCTGTCTTTCAGACCCTCACCGGTGTTTCTTATACCGATAATACACATATTGCCGTCCTTTTCAAACCGGAAAGAGAGTTTACCGCCTGTATTGACGAATTTCACAGCATTTTCTATAATGTTGTATATTACCTGCTGTATCAAATCGGGGTCAATTTCAGCAAAAAGATTTTCAGTGTCGAAATCCTCTACTTCAACATTTTTGGCTTCAATTTTCTTTTCAAACATAAAGGCGGTTTTCATAACGAGGTCAGTGAGGTTTGTATACTGAAAATGAGGTTTCAGCGTACCGGATTCAAAACGGCTCATGTTAAGCATTGAACTTATAAGAATTTTAAGTCTCTGAATTTCATTGGAAACGAGTACAAGATATTCATTGCGACGGCTTTTCGGTATAGTACCGTCAAGAATACCGTCGACAAAACCGCCTATAGTAGTAATAGGTGTCCGGAGTTCGTGCGAAACATTAGCTATAAAAGTCTTGCTTGTTTCCTCGCTTGTTTCAATGTCTGAGGCAAGTTTGTTTATATATTCTGCCTTTTCGTCCGGAAATGGTATATTATCCGATTTTATTTTTTCAGAAAAATCCCCCTGCGAATATTTTTTCAGTATTCTTATTATGTTGTTATTGTAATCGGTATAGATTTCAGTTTTCTTTTTCATTAAGATAAATAAAACAATCATCATAATCACCGATGCAAGAAGATATACAAGAAAAATATTCATTGTGAACATACTTATATTATGCGTATCGCTGTATGCAAGGATATACATTTTCTGTGTGGAATCATTTGTCTTTACGCTGAATTTGTCGCCGTATATGAGATAAGGTTCTTCGCTTGAAATGCCGTCGGAACTCAGTTCAAGATACATTCCGCAGTCCATGACCGATTTTATATTGTCAGAGAGTACCGGCAGTTTACATTTTTCATTGGAGTACGGAATAATACATTTTCCGTCATTGTTGTATATATAGATGTCAACATTGTGTTCGTCCATGAAGAACCGGTGAAGTTTCTGAATATTATCGTTATCCTGAATATTATTGTTATTATATTCTTCCCTCATGTAGCTTATGAAGATACTTCCGGTACTTTCAAGGCGTTTCAGTTCAGTTTTCTTGTATATGGAAGAGCTTATGCCGATAATTACAATACCCAGTATGATAATGACCGACATCATAAGAACTATTGAATATTTCAGCAGTTTGTTATATGAATTGTTATTGTGCAAAATAGTCACCTCTGCTTAACAAGACAGGGGACGAAACCAGTCCCCTGAGATTTTATATTTTCCGGATTATTCTTCCTCATCTTCCTGAACTTCAAATTTATAACCTCTTCCCCATATAGTTTTAAGAAGCCACTTGTCCGAAACGCCCTCAAGTTTTTCACGGAGGCGTTTTATATGGACATCAATAGTTCTTGAATCGCCGTAATATTCAAAACCCCATACTTCGTCAAGGAGCTGGTCACGGGTATAAACTCTGTTCGGATTCGAGGCAAGGTAGTAAAGTAATTCAAGCTCCTTAGGTGGTGTATCGACTGTTTTTCCGTCAACTTTGAGTTCATAACGTGTCATATTTACGGAAAGTTTATCATAATGTACTTCTTTTACTTCGGGTTCTTTGTTCATACTGCTTACACGTCTTGTAACTGCGTTGATACGTGCGATGACTTCTTTAGCGTCGAAAGGCTTTACCATATAGTCATCTGCACCGAGGTCAAGACCTATTATTTTATCAATAGTTTCACCTTTGGCGGTAATCATGATAATAGGTACGCCTGAAGTTTTGCGTATTTCACGGCATACCTGCCAGCCGTCCATAGATGGTAACATAATATCAAGAAGAACAATATCGGGTTTCAGAGCATTGAATTTAACGACAGCTTCCGCACCGTCATGACACAGAATAACGCCGTAACCGTCTTTTTCGAGATACAGCCTGAGCAGGTCACATATATTTTTATCGTCGTCCACTATAAGAACTTTCATACTTTTTTCATTTGCCATAAAAAATAGTCCTCCTTGTTTTTTGTAAAGAAAAGTATCACTTATATTATACTTCAAAATTATGGGAATGTCAATCAGTTTCTGAAATTAAAATTTCCTGAAACACTTGATTTTACATATTATAACGTGTTATAATATAATTCATGGGATATAAGGAAAAATAACGGAGGTATGATATTATGAAATTCACAGGTGAAAAATGTGTACTTTGTGGCGAGGTCTTTTCAGAAAATGACAATGTTGTTGTATGTCCGGAATGTGGCTCACCGCATCACAGGGAATGTTACAGGAATCACGGCAGATGTGGTAACATCTATATGCACGGTACAGGGCAGAAATGGGAAAGTACAGTAAAAATTCCGGAAGAAAAAACGGTAGTTGTCATATCGCCGGAAAATGAAGAATCCGGTATGGATTTTGAAAAAATGCAGTCATACGAATACATGGACAGAAATACATTCAACGCCAATGTGATAAGCGAGATAGGCTTCAATCTGAATGAAGACATGGGTGGCGTGACCCTGAACGAGATAAATATGTTTGTAAGAACAAATGTGCTTTATTATATTCCTAAATTCAAGAAAATGAAAGATTCCGGTACTAAAACATCTTTTAATCTTTCGTGTTTTCTGTTTCCGTCGCTTTACTTTGCAAACCGTAAAATGTGGTTATGGGCGATTATATCGGCTGTAATAAGCGTTATATTTAATATACCTGCATCAGTTATTTTTATGGCACAGTCGGGTGTATTTACCGAAAATATAATGAACGTGATATATGAAAATCAGGACTTCATACAGAATATGGAATTTATATGTTCAGCCGGTTCATTTGTTGCAAACGTGCTTATGTGTCTTTTTGCGAACTGGATTTATTTTAAATTCGCACTGAAAAAAATCAGGTATATAAAGAAAAACACTCCTGACGGCAAACTGAATAAATATACGGCAATGGCATTCGGCGGAATAAGACCCATAAATATTATTGTGATAGCTCTTATAACAATGTTTATGTCACTTGTTTCAATAGTAGGCGTGACAATGTTTCTGACAGTAATATAAAATATTTAAAAATAATCGTTGACAAAACACCTCGTTTAAGGTAAAATTATTATATACCATAAGCGGAGGTGTTTTTTTTTGAATAAGCCTGAAATGTTTGAAGAGTCCGGTGAATCCCTTACTTCACCGAAACTTATTGTACAGATATTTTCATTTCTTATAGTATTTCTTATAATATACGTCCTTGAAGCTGTTATACCGTCGATAGTGTCAATCAAGCCGATGTTAGAGGAAATGGAATCACAGAATATGCTTGACGGAAACAAAATAGAATTAAGTCAGTCAATGGTGGTAGCGACTATGATTTCCGCATTACCTGAAGTAATGATACCGTCATTGCTTTCGACTGTTTTCGGGACAATAACAAGTATAATATACTGTCGTAACATAGAGGTCAGACCAGTAACTTCAATGGGTGTCCGGAAACAGAAACTCATACCGCATTATCTTACAGGACTTCTGACAGGTATCGTAATGATGACCGCTATCACCTTATTGAGTGTATGTTTCGGAGCGAACAGAATTTCATTATGTAGCAGTATAAATGCCGGTGTGATAATGCTTTATTTTTTCGGATTTTTCGTACAGGGTATGAGTGAAGAATTTATTTTCAGAGGGTATCTTATGACAACAGTAGGGGGTTATCATTCTGTATGGATAGCGGTTGCAGTAAATTCAGTGGCATTTGCACTGGCACACGTATTCAACACTGGTTTTGACGTACTGCCCTGTATAAATCTGATACTTTTCGGGATTTTTGCGTCATTCTACATGATTTGTACCGGCGATATATGGGGTGTATGCGGTATTCACTCTATGTGGAACTTCATGCAGGGAAATTTTTACGGAATAAGCGTAAGTGGTACAGGTGATACTGAATCAGTTTTCCGTACCACTGCAAGTACTTCTCAGGCATGGTTAAGCGGTGGTGAGTTCGGCATTGAGGGAAGCATTTTCACAACTTTAGTACTTTCAGCCGGAATATTCCTTGTTTTTCTGAAAATAAAAAAAGACAACATTAAAAAAGAACTGTAAAAAAACAGTTCTTTTTTATCCGGAATAAAATTAAATTATTTTATTTCAAGTCTTCGTGAGACGGGTTCTTCATGTTGTTTTTTCGGGAGGTCAATTTTAAGGATACCGTTTTTGTATTCGGCATTGATGTTATCGGTGTTTACGTCGGAAATATCAAAACTTCGCTTGTATGAACTGTATGAACGTTCACGGCGGATATATTTTCCGTTGTCGTTTTTGTCGTCAGAAGTTTTTTTGTGTTCAGCGGAAATTACAAGATAAGAGTCTTTAATATCAATGTTGATGTCTTCCCTGTTGAAACCGGCTAATTCAGCTTCCATAACGTACTTTTCGCCGGTATCTCTTATATCGGTTCTGCACGAGTTTGTCTGCATGGAATCGTTGAAGAAGTCGTCATTGAAGAAGTTGAAAAGGCTTGTATGCCCGAATGGTGTTAATCCGTACATGAAAAATTACCTCCGATAAATTCTATGGGAACTGCCATTACATATTATATGCTATCGTCGAAATTTCATACACAGGAAAAAAACCGGAATTTTTTTAAATAAATTCCGGTCATGAAAATCATTCTTCAAAGAAAGTGCTTCGGTATGTCGTGACGGTTGCCTTGTCGCCGTAACAGTCGATTTCAATAGTTTCACGTTTAAGCATGAATTTTATAGAGCCAAAAAGTATCGTAAATGCAATGGCATTTGTGAATATACTGAAATAAATCCGTATGCCCATGACGTTACCGAGCATACCGCCGAGAATAATTCCTATACATATTATGACTATTATTTCATAGGCTTTTTTATCGGGGTCAAGGGTCAGGAACGCAAAACATATTACCGCCGAAAATACAGAATGTAATATCGCTAAAAGAAGTGAATACGGCTTATAGAAGTCTATTCTGTACGAATTTAATTCAAGTGTCATCATGACAGCTTCAACGACTATATATACCGAAAATCCGATTTTTAACCAGTCACGCATACGGGCAGTTTTAATAATAAGTATATCGGATAAAATTAACACGCCGAATCCGGAAAATTCACATATATAAGCCGTGATTTCCAGTATTTTGGAAAAAACACTTTCAGGGCTGAATACAAGATAGTATATGAAACATACGGCACTGAAAACTATAAACAGTGCATTTCCGATAAGTCCGAGATTAAGCCCATAATTGAGCTTTTTATGCATATCTTCCATTATTCAAGAGCCTTTAACGCTCTTTGTCCGATATCTTTTCTGTAATGTGCGTTTTCAAAACTGATTTCTGAAACGCCGTTGTATGCTTTATCAAGAGCCTGCTGTAAATTCTCACCCTTAGCGGTAACACCTATAACACGTCCGCCGTTAGTGAGGAATTTTCCTTCTTCGGAAAGTTTAGTTCCTGCATGATATACAAAACAGCCCTCAATCTGACCTTTATCATCGAAACCATTCATTTCAATACCCTTAGGATAACTTTCGGGATAACCACCGCTTGCCATTACTACACAGGCACAGCTACCGGAATGCCATTTAATGTCAATTTTTTCAAGTTCGTGATTATATATTGCTTCAAAGATTTCATATAAATCAGCGTCAAGCATAGGGAGTACTACTTGTGTTTCAGGGTCACCGAAACGGCAGTTATATTCAATGACTTTAGCACCGTTCGGAGTAATCATAAGTCCGAAATATAAACAGCCCTCGAAAGTTCTGCCCTCAGCGTTCATGGCGTTCATGGTAGGTATGAATATTTTTTCCATACATTCCTT
>JAAVHK010000019.1 GCA_014799765.1 Ruminococcus sp. | reverse complement strand
CTATATTCTGTGTTACGTCCTGAATAATTTCATTGACCGTTTCACCGGCAGACTGTTCTATGACTGAACCACAGAATTCACATTTTGCATAACGTGTTTCGCCACCGCAATATGGACATTTCATATAAAAAATCACTCCTTTATAAGATTACTGACAATATCAGCAGAATAACTGAAATTATCCCACCGATTATTATAAACCGGTAATATGTGGAAGTAAGTTCTTCTTCCCGACCCGCAAAATAAAATGACATGGGGTTCTGTGGGTCATAACATATCATAGTTTCCGTACCGGTTTCATAATGAGGTTTTCTTTCAACGACGGTATATATTGATGTTATTTCCCTGCCGTCCTCTGTAGTGAACTGTACTACCGGACAGAATCCTTTACCGGTTTTTTCCTTGTGGTACTCGGTTATCTTCCCGAATACCGCAATACTTTTTTCCATGTACGCACGTATTCTGAATATATGTCCGAAAAATATTACAGTCATCATTGAATATATAATCAGAAGTCCATATATTAAATATCCCATTCTGAACGATACCGCCAGTACTATCATTGAAACTACAGCCCATATTATATCTATTATACTTGTTTTCATAGTTATTTATATGATTTCATACGGAATTAATTTACATTATGCCGGAAGTCGCATTATACTACCGGCATAACGTCTTTTTACTTAACAGATAATAACACCGTCTTCACTCTCGACGAGTTCGCCGAGTACGTATGCATCTTCACCGGCAGACTTAAGAGTTTCTATAGCCTTGTCAACGTCGTTCTTGTCAACAGATACAATCATTCCGACGCCCATATTGAAAGTATTGAACATATCTCTTTCCGGAATATCGCCGGAACGCTTTATGAGGTCAAATATCGGAAGTACCTGTACAGCATTTCTTTCTATCTTTGCAGAAATACCAGCCGGAAGAACTCTTGGAATATTTTCATAGAAACCACCGCCGGTTATATGGGATATAGCCTTGACATTTACGGCATCTATAAGCTGTGAAACTGCCTTGACGTAAATTCTTGTAGGTGTGAGCAGGCATTCACCGAGAGTAGCTCCTAAATCGTCGAAGTGTAAAGCGAGATTTTTTTCATTTACTTCAAAAACTTTCCTTACGAGTGAAAAACCGTTTGAGTGTACACCGCTTGACTTTATTGCTATAAGAACGTCACCGGCTTTCTGAGTTTCCGGTTTTAAAATCTTGTCTTTATCGACAACGCCTACTGAAAATCCGGCGAGGTCATATTCGTCAAGGGGCATAAGTCCGGGGTGTTCGGCGGTTTCACCACCGATTAACGCACATTCAGCCTGTACGCAACCTTCCGCAACTCCCGAAACTATTTCAGCTATTTTTTCCGGATAGTTCTTACCACAGGCGATATAGTCAAGGAAAAACTGTGGTTTTGCACCACAACAGATAATATCATTGACACACATTGCTACACAGTCTATGCCGACTGTATTGTGTTTGTCCATGATAAAGGCGATTTTTATTTTAGTTCCTACACCGTCAGTACCGGAAACAAGTACAGGTTTTGAAATGCCTGTCATATCGAGTTCAAACAGACCTCCGAAACCACCTATTCCCGATATTGCACCGGCTGTCATGGTACGGGCTATGTGTTTTTTCATGAGTTCTACTGCTTTATATCCGGCTGTTACGTCGACACCGGCTTTTTCGTAACTTTTTGAAAAACTGTTATTCATTGGAAAAATTTCCTCCTGTTCCAATTTAATTCATGAGATAATTATAATAAATTATCATTAATATAATATATTATAATGAAATATATTTATATTTGCATTATATTTTCTTCTTCTGAAAGTAATGGTGTGGTTTATCTGAGGAGTAGCAAATGGGTAGCCATACCAGAAACTTTCTATAATAACCTCTTCAGTAATTTTTAAATTACTCTTATAATAATCAGCTTATTACAGGGAAACATTATACTTATACCCATGATATAATGTTTCCGTAATAAAACTATTTTCTTTTTTCCGACGTAATTCAGCCGGAAATTAAATAATAATTTCTGAAATATATTTTTCAGAACCTGCTTCCGCAAACTGAAAACAGGTTCTGAAATCTTTTATATTATTCGTTTCCGCTCCAGCAGTAAGTACAGAGTTTACATGCAGGCAGTCCCACGGCTTTTATCTTGCCTTCGAGTGACTGAAATTCAAGAGAAGTCAGTTTAAGACGACGGCATATCTCATCACGGAGACGTTTTCCACGTTCCGTATTTGTATCGCTGTATTCTGCAATATATTTTACACCCTCTGCACCCTCAAATTCGTCAATAATCTGTCTTGCGATTAATTCGAGTTCCGAATGACTACGTGAGAAGTTAAGATATTTACAACCGTACATAATCGGCGGACACGCTGAACGCATATGAACTTCCTTTGCACCGTTTTCATACAGAAATTCAACGGTTTCCCTCATCTGTGTACCACGTACTATACTGTCGTCCACAAAAAGTAATCTCTTACCCTCTATGAGTTCGTGTACCGGTATGAGTTTCATTTTTGCTACCTGATTACGCATACTCTGATTGGTAGGCATGAAACTACGTGGCCATGTAGGCGTATATTTGATAAACGGTCTCGCAAACGGAATACCGCTTCTGTTTGCGTATCCGATAGCGTGCGGAGTTCCTGAATCGGGTATGCCACAGACATAATCAACGTCCGGAAGTTTACCGGCTTTTATATCGTTTTCCGCCATGATTTCACCGTTTCGGGTACGCATTACTTCAACGTTTACGCCCTCGTATACGGCTGTAGGATAGCCGTAATAAGTCCACATGAAAGTGCATATTTTCATTTTAGAGGGGTCACCCTCACTGAGTACTTCGCAACCGTCGGCGGTAATCTTCACGATTTCACCGGCAGTAAGTTCCTTATAAGTCTTATAACCTAATTTCTGAAATGCAAATGATTCTGTGGAAAGACAGAAACCGTCACTTCTTTTGCCTATTATTACAGGAAGTCTGCCATACTGGTCTCTTGCACATATAATGCAGTCTTTCGTAAGGATTGTCAGCGACATTGTACCCTCTATTTTCTGCTGTGCATAGCGTATACCCTCAATAAACGAATCTTTCTGTGCGATTAATGCACCTATCAAATCGCCGGAGTTGATATTTCCGCTACTCATGGTCTCGAAGTTAGCACAGCCGTTTTCAAGGAGTTCCTGAACGAGTTTTTCAGCATTTCTTATTATTCCTACTGAGCATACCGCATATAATCCGAGTTTAGAGCGTACAAGAATAGGCTGTGGGTCTGTATCGCTTATGCTTCCTATACAGAGTTTACCACGCATTTTTACGACATCATCTTCAAATTTTGTGCGGAACGGTGAGTTTTCTATACTATGGATATTACGCTGAAATCCCAGCTCATCGGAATAAGATGTCATACCACCACGGCGTGTACCTAAATGTGAATGATAATCTGTACCGAAAAATACATCTGTCACGCAATCATTTTTTGATACTGCACCAAAAAATCCACCCATAGAATTATTCTCCCATTAATCTCTTCATGATTTCCTGATATGCTTCTTCGACACCACCCATGTCACGACGGAAACGGTCTTTGTCGAGTTTTTCGTGTGTAGTGCTGTCCCAGAAACGACAGGTATCAGGTGAAATTTCGTCAGCGAGTATAATAGTTCCGTCGGAAGTCTTGCCGAACTCTATCTTGAAGTCGATAAGGTCAATGTTGAGACCTTTGAAGAATTTCAGCATAAATTCGTTGACTTTGAATGCATATTTTGCGATTGTATCAATTTCTTCCCTTGTAGCGAGACCGAGTGCAAGTGCATAGTAATCGTTTATGAACGGGTCTCCGAGGTCGTCGTTTTTGTAGCTGAACTCAAGAATAGGTGTAAGAAGCTGTCTGCCCTCTTCGACACCCATTCTCTTTGAGAACGAACCGGCAGCGACGTTTCTTACGATAACCTCAAGCGGTACGATTGAAACTTTCTTGACGATTGTTTCACGTTCGCTGATTTCCTCAACGAGATGTGTCGGAACGCCTTCCTTTTCGAGCATTCTGAACATGAAGTTAGTCATCTGATTGTTGACTACTCCCTTGCCTGAGATTGTACCTTTCTTTTCGCCGTTGAAAGCGGTTGCGTCGTCCTTGTAATCTACGATTACGAGGTCGGGGTTGTTTGTGGCGTACACTTTCTTTGCCTTACCTTCGTAAAGCTGTTCCTGTTTAACGATATTTTCCATTGTTTTTTCCTCCTGTGAGATATATATACAAGTTCACATCTTTGTGAACGAGTAAAGCATTTTAATGTAAGTCAATTACGACATTTCCCTTGTCGTCGAGCAGGGGAGTAAGTCCAGCATTTATAGTACTGGAAGTGTTCAGATAATTAACGCCTGTAACAGTATCTACAATAATCTGTATTGCTCCGAAACCTAAAGCCTGTTCTTCCTTGACAACAAAGCGTTTCGGTTTCTTTTCGGATTTTTCAAACATTTTTCAAATCCTCCTTTAAGTGATTATTTTTCCTGTAACTTGCTTACGTCATCGACAATTATTTTGTCATTGGCATCACGCATTATTGTAAGTCCCTGTGACGAACCTCCGACAGTATTCAGATAGTTCACGCCGGTTACGGTATCAACAATAACTTGTACCGCACCCATGCCAAGTCCCTGACTTTCCTTGACAACAAAGCGTTTTTCTTTCTTCTCAAACATTTTTCAGTTCCTCCTGTAGTTCTGCATCTTTCTGACGTACACCCTCTGCCATCTTGATTTTTTCGTCTGCTAATTTCTGTGCGAGTTCTTCGTCAGAAATTGCTAACATCTGTACCGCAAGTATACCGGCGTTCTTAGCACCGTTTATACCGACTGTTGCAACCGGTACACCAGGGGGCATCATTACTGACGATAATAAAGCGTCCATGCCCTCCAAGACAGCAGACTTCATAGGGATAGCAATGACCGGTAATGTTGTATGTCCGGCGACTACTCCGGCAAGATGTGCAGACATTCCGGCGGCACAGATTATTACGCCGAATCCGTTTTTCTTGGCGTTACCGGCAAATTCGCAAACCTCTTCAGGCGTACGGTGTGCCGACATTACACGGCATTCAAATTCAACGCCGTATTTTTTCAGTTCAGCGACTGCCGACTTTACAACAGGGAAATCGCTGTTACTGCCCATTATAATGGCTACTTTCTTTGACATTTTTTTATAACTCCTTTTTGAAAAATTTTCTGAAAAATCAATTTATGTCAGGAATTTCTGTGTCGTCAGATTGCAGATATTCAGGTTCTTCCGGTGTGAAGTTTCCCGATACTGCCATGAGGTCATTAGCGGAATATCTGCTGAACTCTATCACCGCTGTATATTCACCACGGAGTGTATTTTTACCGCTTGTTTCGTCGGAATACTCTATTTCAGTATCTGCCGTGACCGATACCGCATAATGTGGTGTATCGTCATCTGAACGCACTGAATACATGAATATATCGGAAATATTAATGAGTTTCTTGGATAATATTCTGTGGTCTTCCGGAAAAAGCTGTGTAAACCCTGAACGTCCGCCGTTTGTGATGTCATCTAATATAACGTCATTACCGGTGTATGCGTATTCGATATATTTTCCGGTAATGTCAGTTATTTTTTCAAGCATGGAAACACTTAACTTTGATAATAATATCCGGCTGTAAATGCTCAGTACATAGCTTCTGTCGAGAGTTTTTCCGACTATTTCTGCCGATTTAAGTCTGAAACCGTTTTCATTTATGGCATAACCGTATGTGGCACTGTCAGTCTTGAAAGATATTTCGTCATGTTCTTCCGAAAGTGTATAGTTTTTCCATGATTTCCGGAAACACGGCATGAAATTACTGTCATATACCACACAGGAATTATCACCTGAGACAGCTATATAAAATATAAAACCGTCCTTTTCGTATCTGTCCATGCTGTTATATATGAAAGGTACTTTAATATTACCCTCATAATCTATGCAACCTGTAAGAAGTCTGTCGTCTATACGCTGACGTGCCGTACAGATATTGTTTCCGGTAAATTTTATCTCGTTCCATTCCGGAGCGACAATAATTCTGTTATTGCGGTCTGCAATGCCGGAAAGTCCGCTGTTGTCGGTAAAAATTATNTTGCCGTTTTCGTCTGTTTCGAGAGTTTTTATAATATCCGTCTGGAAGTTATTGTTTCCGGTACTTTGTGTAGTATCAGAGTAGAAACTTCTGATAGCAATTGCAAGCGATATTATCACTACAAAAAGAATAGAAACTATAAATCTTGTCTGCTTGTTCAGAAGTCCGCACCTCCCCGATTACTTTTCAGACGAATCTTTTTTCTTGTTCTGCTTTCTTTTTCTGTACATCTCGTCCGTTTCTTTGGCGATATATATAGGACGGTGTTTTGTTTCGAGATAGGTTTTTGAGAGATACTGTCCGAGTATGCCGGTACAGAATAACTGTAATCCGCTTAACATGAANATGACACATATAGTNGTCGGATANCCNCTTACTTTTTCACCGAANGCAAGGGTTTTTATTACGGTAATTATTATCAGTATGAACGATATTATACAGCTTAAAATACCTAACAGTGAAGATATTGCAAGCGGTGCGGTAGAAAATGCCATTATGCCCTCAAGCGAATACTTGAAAAGCCCCCAGAATGACCATGATGTAGTACCTATGTTACGTTCTACATTTTCATATGGCAGATATTTTACATTGAATCCTACCCAGCTGAATATACCTTTTGAAAAACGGTTATATTCTGACATTTCAAGAATGGAATCAACCATCTGTCTTGTCATGAAGCGGAAATCCTGAGCACCGTCAACTATTTCCGTCTGTGAAATCTTGTTCATTATCTTATAGAATTTCATTGCAAACCATGAACGTATTTTTGATTCGCCTTTACGGTTTATACGGCGTGTTGTGGCACAGTCATATTCGCCGTCCCTGACGTAGCTGTACATTTCCGGCAGAAATGACGGTGGGTGCTGTAAATCGGCGTCCATTACAACCACGTAATCGCCTTTAGCGTTTTTTAGTCCGGCGTACATACCGGATTCCTTACCGAAATTTCTTGAGAAAGAAATATATCTTACCCGTTTGTCCATATCGGCGAGCTGTCGGAATACTTCAAGCGTCTTGTCCTTTGAACCGTCATTTATGAAAAGATATTCAAATTCAAGTTCCGGATAGTCTTTTGACATCTGATTTGTTACTTTTGTTATTTCCTTGTAGAATACAGGCAATACTTCTTCTTCGTTGTAGCAAGGTACTACTACTGAAACGAGTTTCATTTAATTCCCCCTGACTTTTTGATTAATAATACACTATAATAATACACCAAAACGCCGGATAATGCAAGAGTAATTTTCGATATTTTATAATTTTTTGATTTTATATAAAATATTTAAAAATCTTTCCGGAAATATTATCGTCAGTTTAAGGAAAATTTTTAAATATGTTCTGTTGTTTCTGACGAAAATGTCAATAACATTTTGTTGTTTTTACCGAAAATTTTCTTTAGAGTATAATTGTTAGTGCAAAATTTTCAGAAAGTGTTGATTTTTTGTGGTTTGTATTGTATAATGTATATGTATTGTGTGGCACGTCTGAAACGTGTTCCGGAAAATCGGCTTTCACTGCCGTAAAGTGAAAATTGTACAGAAATTGTACGGAAAGGAAAGTTTTTTATATGGATATTACGCTTGTAACCTCTATTATGAATGATGATATTCACGGCACGGATAACGACAAGAAAACCGGCTGTGGTATAAATCTTCAGAAAGGCGATAACATAAATAAATATCGTCGTGGCGGAAAAACTACTGACCTTAAGGAAATTACCTGCGAAAGATGTAAGAACGCTTTCGCAAAAAAAATGATTAAAGCCGATAAAAAAGAAATGGCACGTCTTCTCAAGGAAGAAAAACAACGTGAAAAAATGGGNCTCGCTGATGAGGGAATAATACCACTCGGAGGGACTACCGCAAAAATAACTTCTGCACCTAATGCAAAACCACCGGCTTCAGAACCTGACCCTGTACCGTTCGTAAGAAATCCTAATCCGAAAAAGCGTCCGGAAAAAACTATAGCCGGTACNGGTGTTGCACTCGACAGCACGCTTGAACAGTTCAATATAAAACCTGCTCCGGAAGAAAAACCGGCTCCGCCCCCCGAACCTGAGCCGAAAAATAATTTACAGGACGATTTTCTTTCACAGTTTGCGATTAACGTTCCTGCCAGTAATGATTACGAATCACAGACTATAACTCCCGACATACCCGAAGAATCTATTGATTTTTCTACTATCAATCCGCCACCTTATGAAGAAAATCCCGATTTGCCACCNGCTGAAAATGAAGTACCGGTGGGAATTATCGACGATGACGACGTTATGAAGATGTTCGCCTACGGAAATGTAAAGGCTTCTGAAAGTCAGTCACCGGCGGTTGATAACTCAGATTATTATGAAGAATCTGATTATAATTACGAAACAGATTATACTTCCGAACCTGAACCCATACAGGAAACTTCTTCCGGTACTGACTGGGATTCCGTTGCAAATAAACTTTTCGGCATAGANAATCCACAGCCCGAAGAACTTGAAGAACCGGAAGAAATGTCAGATATTGAACTGCCCTCACTGGACGAACTTTCACAGGAACTTGAACCTGTACAGGAATACAGCACACCGGAAATTGAAAATATAGAACTGCCGTCCCTCGACGAAATGACACCTGCACCTGAATCTGTTCCGGAATATACCACACCGCCGGAAATTGAAGATATAGAACTGCCGTCACTTGATGACGTTACACCGGAATATGAATCTGTTCCGGAATATTATTCACCGGAACCTGACGACATAGAATTACCCGACATTGAAACCGAAACACAGGAATATAATTATGAATCTGAATATAATACACCTGTCCTTGACGATATAGACGTTCCGGAAGTTGAAGAAGCTGAAANTTATGAAGAAGAATACGAAGAAGAGGTTACGGAAATTCCCGATTATGAGGAAGNTGAAACTGTTCCGGAAAATATAACTCTTCCGTCCCTTGACGATATGGCGGAACTCATGGAGCAGGAAGAACCTGTTGAAGAAGAAATATATGAATCAGGCGATTTCTATGAGGAAGAAGACGTTGAAGAACCTGTCCAGCCAGTACAGCAGACACCACCTCCGCCGATACAGTCGCCTTATCCTCAACAGCCAATATATCCGCAACAACCTGTATATCCACAGCAACAGGCATATCCGCAACAACATATGTATCAGCAACAAAATATGATAGGTCAGGTTATGAACGTACCACAATTCAACGGTTATGACCAGAATAATCAGCCGATATATACGTACATACCTATGCAGTTGACAGGCTATGGTCCTAATGGTCAGCCTATATATATGCCTTTGAATATGCAACAGCCATACGGACAGCCGTTCCCACAACCTGTTCAGCCCGTACAGCCGAATGTAGCACCGGTTACACCATCTGCACCGGCTACTCCGAAAACCGATAACAGACCTCTTACACCTGGTCAGAAAATTGCCGCCGCTGCTGCCGCTAAAGGTGGTATGCCTGCAACATCTGCCAATGTATCGAAAATTTCTGTACATGAACACAGTAAATCAACTTCACAGGTTTTCATAAATGCTATTGCGGAATCCAAGGAATACGCTAACAAAAGTCTCACGGAAACACAGGGAAATTCCGCAAGAAATATGCCTGTACTTAATTCCATTGAAGATATGCTTTCCGCTATGGGCGACAACTCCGAAAAGGAAAAACGTATGCAACAGGAAAAAATGCAGAAAAATGTTCCTGTATATCAGGAGTATAAAGCATCTTCAAATAATAAAGTCCGTACACAGTCTAAGACTACTGCCAAACCTGCTGAACCTGCCAGACCTCTCACCAAGGCTGAACTGAGGGAAAAGAAAAAACAGGAAAAAATTGACGCTAAATTCAAGAAAGACCTCGCCAAGAAAGGATTTTAATAAATAATGACCCGTGACGAACTTTATAAAGAACTCCGGCGGATTATCCGTGAAGAAACCAAGAAATCTGCTGATATAATCACCGAAAGATGTATGGAACTTATAACGGACTATACAACGGAATCTGTACCGGAATTTCTGCCTGACGACTATGAACCACCTTGTACTATGCCGGTACTTGATTCTGTTGAGGATATTATTTCAGCTATGTCGGGAAACTTTGAAAAAGTCCGTCAGGAAGTAAACAACAAAAACAATAATTCGTGAAATGAGGAAATAAAAATGTCATATGAAGAAATATTCGCCGAACTCAAGGCGAAACTTACCGACAATGTCAAGGAAAATGACAGTTTTCTGAGGCAGGAAGCCGAAAGATTCGCAAGATTAGGAAACACGGACGGCGTTAAGGCTGTCGGTGAATTACTGGTTGAAAATATGCCGGAAGAAGAAATCGAGGAAATAAAACGTATAACACATCTTGACGGTGTAAGCCTTGATACCGTACACAAACAGATTGTTGAAATGATAAACGACAAAAAAGCCGTCGAAGCAAAACCACTCGCCGAAAGACTTTACAAGAAAATAACAGTCGAATTTAAGGAAACCGATAAATATAAATTTGTTTCGACAAGAAATCCGTTTGAAGATAATCTGTTGCAGATTCTGTTCAAACAGGATAAAACATTGAACCGTTCGCCATTTGACCTCGCTATATATCTTACGACTTATGCGTATATACTTACTGAAACCGGCTCACCGTATGATGCCATACCTATTCTCAGACGTGCCATTGAATTTAATCCGGTAGACTGCGGACCAATGTTTGAACTCGCTGAAGTATATAAACTTCTCGGCAACAGAAAACGACTTCTTGAAATAACACGTGATACTATAAATGTAGCTTCTTCGCCGGTTGCTCTTGCAAGATGTTACGCAAATATGGGTTATATGCTGACGGATTCCGGAGACTTCGACGACGCTTCCGGATTCTATCAGGCAAGTACAATGATGTACCCACACAAGATGATTCCGTATGAAATGGGTCATCTTGCACAGCTGAAAGGTTCACCGCTCAGACAGTATACAAATGAGGAAATAACGAAAATATTCGCAAAATATGATATGAAATTCGGATTCAATCCGGAAGTAGTAAGGGTAGCTTCTGAAATGGCTGCTTATTACCTCAGCGAAAGAAATATACCTAATGCCCTCAACTCTCTTAAAATGGTCTACAACATGACCAGAGACGAAAATATAAAGAATATAATCCTCAAATATGAACCCGATGCTGAAAAACGTCCTCTTGTACCAGATGACAATAATAATTAAATGATATTTCCGGAGTGTCTCTCTTTTTCAGACATTCCGGAAATTTTTTCAGAAAAATTTAACAATAACACTTGACAAATGAAAAATTTTTTGATATAATAGATACGTAATGAAAAGTTCTCATGTTTTTGTAAAAAAATAATTGTTTATTTTTCACGAAGTTTTTAATTTTTGCTTGTTCCAACTCTTTTTTTCATAAAATTTTCCTTTTATCTTTTTTGAACTTTTTGTTAATTTTCAGCCTTATTCAACGGGTTTCCGTTGAATAGGGCGTTTTTTTTGACCTCTTATGTAAGGCAGATACTGCGGAACTGCTTTAACTATTACTTTTAAGGAGCTGATTTTTTTGGATATTTTTGCAAGGGGGAAAAATATTCCTACTTATTCTTTCGGGAATCTTTTTGTAGAAGGTGAAAAATTTGCCGATACGATAAATATTTTACTCGAACGCTTTTATAACAATGCCGATATAAGCGGTTATAAGTTCATGGTGGTAGGACTTACAGAAGACAATTACGAAGCAAATCAGGTTATAATTCCGGAAATCACTGACGATTATGTGAATATTAAGTGGAATGTATCGGAAGATTTTACCGCACGTGCCGGAAAACTCCGTCTTGAACTCAGGGCTTTTGAGGAAACGGGCGGTGTTATAAATACCGTAATAAAATACGATATGTCACCGGTAAACGTCAGATCGACACTTAACGGTAAAAATGAACCTCTTCCGGATACAAACGAACAGTTTATAAATCATATGGCAGTAGTTACCGGCGAATGTCTTGAACAGTTACAGGACAGTGTTAATTCCGCAAATGTCGGACTTCAGGAAATTGTCAATAATTTCAATGTATGGGTACAGGGTCAGCTTAATTCTTTCGGTATCGAGGAGACCAAAAAACGTCTTGACGATATGGAATCCGATACTGCTGTATACCTTGCAAGACCGGAAGTTATTCCCGTGACACGTTCTGAATACGATTCAATCGAACACAAGAAAAACGCACTTTATGTCATAACAGGGGAGGAATGATTTTTTTATGAAAGGTACGGGAACTTCTGAAAATCCATATATCATAATGACCGCTGATGACTTGTTTTCCATGTCGGAAACAGGCGGTAATAATACTTATTTTTCACTCGGTGCGGATATAGATTTCAATAACACACCTTATGCCGAACATTTCGTGCCGATACCTCTTAACTGTAGGAAACTTTCCGGAAACAGTCATGTAATAAGAAATGTAAATTACGTCACAACAGACGGTAATGCGAGTATGTTTGTTTTAACAGGCGAAACGCAAAATATAACAGTCGTAAACCTTTATATCGAAAATATAAGGCTCTCCGGAAAAAATGTGTTTCTTTTCGGAAATTCCGGAAAAAACAACAGTATTTCACTTAAACACTGTACAGTAGTTATGAATGATATGATAATACTTGATGCAACATCAGCAGACGAAAATTACAGACACTGTATAGTACATGATGACGGTATTACGGTTTCGGCAGATTACTGTACATTTGTAATAAAAGCACAGTCCTACAGGATATATCCGTTTTTTTCCGGTGACAGAATTTCACATACACAGCTTAATCTTGAAATATATGCCAATGCCTTTGCCGGTACTACAGGCGGATATAATTCACTGATAAGCGATTCAACAGTTTCCGATTCGTATTTCTTCGTAAACATTACAAGTAATAAGACTTCCGGTCTTGTGGCTGTTGATTTTTCTTCACATACGTGTAAGTTCAGCGGTTGTTATCTCATATGTGATGTATGTTCAGTGGTACTTAATGTCTACTGGTACGGCGAAATACAGAGTACGTGTTTCTATGATATTGACGTATTACGGAAAAATAACAAGATTGCACTTATTGACGGCGATAATCTTAAGAATATTTACAGGCTTACAACTCAGCAGTGCAAAGATGCTGAATATCTTCGTTCAATAGGATTCAGCTGTATGGGGGTGGAATAATGAGTTTTTTTATTGATTCTGAAAAAAATAATGGTTATCCCTGTATTGAGGGCTTACCGGAAATGCCGTCAGCAGATATGAAAAAAAAATATCCTTATGGCTATATGGTCTGTACGGACGGCAAAAACAACGGCTATCCTTATATACGTGAACTTAACAGTATATCTGTGGAAAAATTTTCAGTGCTTTACTTCGGCGGAAAACTTATCAGTGAAATGTATTATGACGGTAATTTCATTTCACGTGCATACTTCAATGAAAAAGAAGTATACAGGATAAAATATATAAGAAGTTGATTTAACAAAAAAACGGTACTTTTTTTATGAAAGTACCGTTTTGTCTTTACATATTTTCGTCGTTCTTGAAAGTCGTGGAGGCTTTAAGATTTGCACCTATTCTTGCCTTTACGGCTTTTATGTTCTGGAGATTCTTATTATAGTGATTTTCAGCTTCATTCAGCATTTTTGCGACTGCAAGGGCGGCATTCTGCTGAACAACTTTGGAAGAATTCTGTGATTTGGTGAGAATTTCAATAGCTTTTTTCCGTGCTTCAACGACAATTTTTTCATGTTCCACAAGTTGACTGGCTCTGTCTTCTGCACGACGTACAATATCTTCCGCACTTGCCTTGGCGTTATTCAGTATACGCTGACTTTCACGTTCAATTTCCTTGGCTTCCTTGAGTTCCTGTGTCATATTAAGACGTACATCGTTTACGAGTTCACGGAGACGTTCACCGTCAATTATTTTCTTATGCTGGACAAACGGTATAGAAGTTGAATTGTCAAGCAGTTCGTCTATTTCGTCGAGTATTTCTTCAATATTCATGTTATAAAATCTACCTTTCTTTAACAAGTCTCTGTTGTATATTTTCAAGAATCACTTCCGGTACAAAATGACTTATATCACCGCCGAAATAAGCAATCTGCTTTACAACGCTTGAACTGAGATACATATTTTCCGAGGCAGTCGTGAGGAAAACTGTTTCTGCCTCCGGATAAAGTTTTTTGTTGGCAAGAGCCATCTGAAATTCGTATTCAAAATCGCTTACGGCACGCAGACCTTTTACAATGGCTACCGCCCCGACGTTCCGGACGTAATCGGCGAGAAGACCGTCGAGAATGTCAATTACGACGTTATCGAGATTATGTGTAACGGCTTCAATCATCAACATTCTTTCGGTTGCCGTGAAACTGGGTTCAGATTTTCCGGCGTTTCGGGAAATAAGCACTATAACTTTATCGAATAATCTGGACGCTCTTGTAATTATATCAAGGTGTCCTAAAGTCACGGGGTCAAAACTTCCTGGGCATACGGCTATTCTACGCATTTTCGGACACCTCCGGAGAAGATTTGCATATTATGGAAATATTTATTTTTCCGTAATGATATGTTTTTCTTAAAGAACAGCTGTCCGGTATGACCGGCTCACCGGCTTCGGCTTCGTATTCGCATATAATAATACCGCCGTCCCTGACCTTTTCCGCAACAAACGGCAGAATATTATCAACATGGTTGTGCCGGTAAGGTGGGTCAAGGATTACAATATCGAAAATATTACGTGTAAGTTTAATATAGTCGTAACTGTCACGGCTTATAACTTCCGACTGTCTTTCAAAACCGACGGCACGTATATTATTATTTATACACCGTATGGCTCTTTGTGAACTGTCCACGAAAACAGCTCTTGACGCACCACGGCTGATAGCCTCAATGCCCATCTGACCGCTACCGGCGAAGAGGTCAAGGACGTAAGTTCCGGCGATTTCAAACTGTATAGCTGAAAAAACAGCTTCCTTGACTTTATCTGTAGTAGGTCTCACGTCGAGACCTTCAGGGGCTGTTAATTTTCTGCCCCTTGCAGTACCTGTAATAACTCTCATTTACACACTCCGCAACCACACAGTAAAAAAAGTGCGGTTTTCCGCATTTACGGCATACGGTTGCCGATGTTTATATAAGACTTATTATACCTTATTTTGCGGTGTTTGTCTATATTATTTTATAAAGATAGGTAAAACTTCACAAAAAAACAAAATTCTGTTTGTGAAAAATGACATAGATTACTGTCTGTTGAAGTAATCAATTTTTCCGGAGGGTCTGAAATAAGTTCTTATATAGCCGTCAGTGGAGAGTATGACAAATTCGTTTGAATCTTCAATATAGTAAACACCGTCACCGTCTTCGGCTTCGTACTTGAAGAGTGCATCAGGATTATTTATAACATCACTTGCCCCCTGTTCGTAATCCTCAGCGGTGAAGTAATTGAAATCGTTTTCAAATTCGCTACCATGTTTTTCAAAGTGCTGATTAAGTAATTTTTCATTCCGGAAGTGGTATTCAACATAACTGTTGCCGTCGGAAAAAATTTCCTCCGGAGTATCGGAAATAATTTCAGTAACATCTTCCGTAACTGTTTCAACAGCAGTTTCAGGAAAATTTTCAGAAATATCTTCGGAAAAATTTTCCGGAGCAGGTTCGGAAATGCTTACGGAAGTATCTGTTATTGTTTCGTCGTCGTTCATGTTCACGACGGCTACACCTGAACCGGCAAGAATTACGATAATTCCGGAAATAATACTTGCAATTTTTTTGTTCATAATATAATATCCTCAAATTTTGCGTTGATAGTTTCCGCAAGCCTTACCGGTGAAAGATGTATCTGTAAACCGATTCTTCCACCGCTTATGTAGAATAACGGAAGATTTTCCGCACTTTTATGTATGACTGTCGGAAACTGTTTCTTCATGCCTATCGGTGTACACCCACCACGTACATAACCGGTAATTTTGTTAATATCCTTTACGTGAATCAATTCTACTGATTTTTCCCCGACGCTTTTTGCCGATTTTTTTAGGTCAAGTTCTTCGGCAACCGGTAGCAGAAAACAGTAATATCCGCCGGATTTTCCGTGTGCAACCAGTGTCTTGAAAGTTTCGTCAAGAGACTGTCCGAGAGCTTCCGCACAGGTTATACCGTCAATAAATTCCTCGCATTCATAGGACTGTGTTGTGTATTCTATCTTGTTTTTTTCCAGAAAACGCATAGCATTTGTTTTGTTTTCTTTTGACATGAAATCACCTTTTTTCTGAATTTATTTTACTGTAGATACATCCGCAGTAATTCTGCCGGTAGAGATTATATTTCCGTGAAAGTTCTATCGAATGTTTATAACCGTCATGCTTTTTGAAATCGGAAAAAA
This sequence comes from Ruminococcus sp., assembly GCA_014799765.1. Taxonomy (GTDB): domain Bacteria; phylum Bacillota; class Clostridia; order Oscillospirales; family Ruminococcaceae; genus Ruminococcus. The sequence goes on along the minus strand of JAAVHK010000019.1, from coordinate 850 downwards.
GATAATCTACACCGTATTTACCGGAAATTTCCGCACCGCACTGATTAATGAAAGCACAGTCTTTATGCGGACTTATTGTCAGGGTAGTTGTGAAATAATCGCAGTTCAGTGATTTTGCTTTCTGTGCGGACATCGCAAGCCGGTGCGATATGCATTTCTGACAGCGTTCACTTCTTTCGGGGAGAGTTTCGAGACCTTTTGCGAGTTGGTAGAAAATTTCCGGATTATATTCTTCTTCGATAATTTCAATATCGAGATTCATTTCACGGACAAGTCTTTTCAGTTCGTCGAGACGGTATATAAATTCACTTTCCGGCGAGATGTTAGGATTACAGAAATATATCGTTATTCTGAAATATTCTTCAAGTACGCACAGTGTATGACTACTGCACGGTGCACAGCATACATGCAGTAAAAGTGACGGTTTATCACCGGATTTTTTTAATTGATTTAATTTGTTGTCGAGTAGTTTACCATAGTTTATCCTGTTCATTATTTGTCCTCAAGATTTTTAAGAGCCTTTATTTCGTCACGGTTTAGTTTTATTTCAGCATCTTTCAGTAACTTTACTTCGCTTCTGTCGAGAACTACCGGCACTTCTGATTTTTCGGTTTTTATACGGAGTTTTCCGGTAATGATATTAGCGTCTTCAACTCTGCCCTTTACGCCGTCGGGAGTTACTACCAATGCCCCCACTTTCGGAGTTATTTTCAGAAGTTCTTCATAAGCATTCTGTTCATTTTTCAGACAACACATAAGTCTTCCGCACGTACCGGAAATTTTTGACGGATTCAGCGAAAGTCCCTGCTCTTTAGCCATTTTTATTGATACCGGCTGGAAATCATCTATA
>JAAVHK010000018.1 GCA_014799765.1 Ruminococcus sp. | reverse complement strand
TGAAAGATTATACGGAAATATTTTCAAAGGCAATAGATTTATCGGCAGGATATGACATTAAAAAAATATCGAAAATAATAAATTCAATCGGTGATAATTATAGTTGCGAAGAGGACGGCGAATGGGGTGAATATTACTGGTATCTTCTGTGTGAATTGACATCGGATAATATGATTACAGGTATTTACGGCTATGTGTCAAAGAATTATCCGATAGCACTTATTAAAAAAAACTGTCCGGAAATAGTTAAACATACTCTTGAAGAAAACAACATACTTGTGACTGAATTAGTAGAACCTATGTCTTGTAACGAAAATATATTACGGAATTATGTTTGCAGGCAAAGGCGTATAATTGACGAGAATGCTTTTCTGAATAACGGCGACTTTTCTTTTGATGACGAAAGATTTGATATGATACTTTACCGCATTACAACAGGCAGTCATTTCTATGTAGATTCCGGATATTTTACATTTAATGATATTTATCAAAAATGGTAATTTAACACGCAAAATACAAAAAGAGACTTCGGAAATGAAGCCTCTTTTTTTTAATTATTTTTCTTCGTCGTCTTTATTTTTCTTACAGCGAACAACCGCAATAATATTTACGATTGCGAGAATTACGCATAATCCCGCCCATACTTTTAAATCTTTGAATACAGTTCCGGCAGTTGCAAAACCGATTAAAGCGGAAAGTCCGAAAATAATAACTCCGGCAATTGAACCGCCTTTCGCACTGTTTTTACGGCTTGCTATCATGGTAATGCCACCGGCAAGCATAAGAAAAGATACTAATGCACCACCACTACCGCTTGATTCGCCGTTCTCCGATAAAGAGTTTGCCACACCGGCTGAACAGGATTGAAATAATACAAAGCATGATATAACTATTGTAAGTATTCCGAGAATTAATTTTGTAGTCTTCATAGTTTTCCTCCTTTGCTTTTATTCAGTCCAAATAGGCGTAATGTCCTAATTGGCGTAATTTAATTATATCACAATGGTATAATATTGTCAAGTATTTTTCAGAAGTTTAGAGGTTTATTTTTATGGGATTAAAAAGATTAAAGGAATTAAGGAAAGCAAAACGAATTACACAGCAACGACTTGCAATAGAACTAAATCTTACGCAGAAAATGATAAGCAGATACGAACGAGATGAACGTCAGGCGGATTATCAGACACTTATCGCATTGGCGGATTACTTTAATGTTTCGATAGATTATCTTCTTGAACGTACAGACAATCCTACATTTTACCGTTAGAAAATAAAAATTCCGTTCCATTTTTCCGGAACGGAATTTCTTTATATATAATCAGTTGTTCATACCGATTTCAATAGCTTTGAAGTTGTTTTCTATGAGATGCGATTTTGCAGGCGGTACTACTTTTTCTATAGCTTTTTGCATGGTATCGAGTGTGAAAATGTTAGTCTCTTTGATTAGCTTTCCGAGCAGGATTATATTTGACCCACCTTTTAAATTATTATCCTCCGCAAGCTGTGACGACGGTATATAATAACATTCCACGTCAGAACGCTCACATTTTGAATCAATTAAAGTACTGTCGATAAATATTTTACCGTTTGGCTTTACGGCATCAACGAACTTATCAAAAGACGGTTGATTCATTGCTATGAGGATATCCGGAGTAAGTACGAGCGGTGACCCTATTGGTTCGTCNGAAATACATACGGAACAGTTAGCCGTACCGCCACGCATTTCAGGACCATACGAGGGCAACCATGATAATTCCTTATTGTCCATAAGTCCGCAGTATGCGAGAATTTTTCCGGCAAACAGTACNCCTTGTCCGCCGAATCCGGCGAGTACTATTTCAGTAGTCATTATTCAGTACCCCCTTCCGCTGTGANGTCCTTATAAACTCCGAGAGGATAATAAGGTATCATCTCGTCCTGAAGTCGTTTTATCGCCTCTACCGGTGACATACCCCAGTTAGTAGGACACGTCGAAAGAACNTCNACTATTGANAGACCACGTTTTTCCTTTTGATTCTCGAACGCTTTTCGGATAGCCTTTTTTGTCTCACGGATATGCGGTACAGTATCTACAGATACACGCTGTGCAAGTGCCGTACCTGTAAGTGTGGAAAGCATTTCACATACTCTTACAGGGTATCCGGCAAGNTGNGGGTCTCTGCCGTATGGTGTGGTCTGTGTGACCTGTCCTGGAATAGTAGTAGGTGCCATCTGACCGCCGGTCATACCGTAGATAGTATTATTGATAAATATGATAACGATATTCTCACCACGAGTTGCAACGTGTACNGTTTCNGCCGTACCGATTGCGGCGAGGTCACCGTCGCCCTGATACGTAAATACAAACTTATCCGGATTGGTACGTTTAACACCTGTCGCAACTGCCGGAGCTCTTCCGTGTGGGGCTTCAATCATATCGCAGTTGAAGTAATCGTATGCCATTACCGAACANCCTACCGGACAAATCCCGATTGTATCGCCCTCAATGCCCATTTCGTCNATNACCTCGCATATAAGNCGGTGTACTATACCGTGCGTACAGCCCGGGCAGTAATGTGTAGGGACGTCAATAAGTGACTTTGGTTTTTCAAATACAACAGCCATTATTCAGCACCTCCGATTTTNTTTATTTCCTCCAGAATCTCCGCCGGTGTAGGAATAATACCGCCGGTACGTCCGAAGAAGTGTACAGGTTTTGAACAGTTTATAGCAAGTTTAACGTCGTCAATCATCTGACCCATTGACATTTCAACGTCAAGCAGACATTTTGCCGACTTGCAAGCTTCATTGATTTCTTTCACAGGGAAAGGGTAAAGGGTCTTAGGTCTGAACATACCGGCTTTTATACCGATTTCACGGGCNGAATTTACAGCGGATTTCACAACACGAGCCGTCGCACCGTATGCACAGAGAAGTATATCGCAGTCTTCCGTGAGATAAAGTTCAGCGTCGGTTTCCTCCGCCCTGACTTTTTCGTATCTCTCGAATCTGTTATATACGGAAGTCTGTAACTCGTCAGGTTTGAGATAGAGAGAGTTTATTATATGATGTTCTCGCTTGTTGCCGTGACCGTTTGCAGTCCATGAAGATTTGTCGTAGTCATTGACCGTTATTTCCGGAAACGATACAGGTTCCATCATCTGACCTAAAAGACCATCCGCAAGAATCATAGCCGGTATTCTGTANTTGTCNGAACGGTCAAAAGCGGTNACAACCATATCAACCATTTCCTGTACAGATGCCGGAGCGTATACGAGTAAATGGAAATCACCGTGTCCGAGTGCCTTTGTAGCCTGCCAGTAATCCGCCTGTGACGGCTGAATACCTCCCAGACCTGGACCACCTCGCTGAACGTTTATTATAACCGCCGGTAAATCCGAACCGGCAAGGTATGAAATACCCTCACTCTTAAGAGATACTCCCGGTGATGATGATGACGTCATAGCACGNACACCTGTAGATGCCGCACCAAGTACCATATTTATAGCGGCTATTTCGGATTCAGCCTGTAAAAAAACTCCGCCTGCCTTGTGCATACGCTTTGCCATGTACGCAGAAAGTTCAGTCTGTGGGGTTATCGGATAACCAAAAAAACATTTACAACCTGCTCTTATAGCAGCTTCGGCGAGTGCCTCGTTGCCTTTCATTAATTTTCTTTCCAAAGCAAAAAAACTCCTTTCGATTATTTTTCAACTATGATAGCACAATCCGGACACATTATACCACACATTGCACAACCGATACAAGCGTTATCATCTGTACAGACAGCATAAAAATATCCTTTTTTGTTACGTTTTTCTTTCTGAAGTGAAACAATCTTCTTAGGACAGGCGGTCACACACAGACCACAACCCTTACAGCGTTCACTTATAACGGACATCTTAGCCATTAACTCAACTCCTTTCAGTTTTTACATTTCCCATAAAGGCTTCACGTAAATTTTTATCGGATAAGCACAGGGATTATCAGTAATTTCAGCACATTCTTCCGGATACGTGGTAAATTTAACCGGAAGTCCTGTCCGGACGGATATTTCCTTAGCAAATTCAGCGGAATTTTCCACGATTTCAACAGTTGTTTCCTTTCCGAGATTCGTATTGTTGACTATCGCCGTATGTCTCATTCGTGAGGCGTTTTCAATCTCGTACATGAGTTTAACAGCTTCGTCGGGTGTAGATGTAAGATAACGTCGCTGATTTATCACATAGAACATATCAACGTCATTACCGTATGCCGAAAGTGCCTCCGCATATCTTCCGAGAGCTACTGCACCGGCGTCATCTCCGCCGACGTCAATAATAAGACAGTCTTCATTTTTTGCAATCTGTTCAAGGTCAAACTGTATTGACGGTATATCAAGATTACTGTTGGCGAAATCGGGGGCGATAAGTTTTATATTTTTTTCGGAAAATAATTCCCTGAAATCAGCTGTACGGAAATACGGGTTGACAATATCCAAATCAACAACCGCTACGGCTTTACCCATACGGCTTGCCTGTATTGCGAGGTTGACAGCAAGATTTGTTTTTCCGCTACCGTAATGACCGGTAATAATAGTAATTTTTTTCATTGAAATCCTTTCTGCCGGAATTTTTCCGGCACAGAAAAAAGTCTGTAAATAATATTATATCATATTATCCGGACAATTGCAAGATATTTATACAGATTCACAAAAAAACCCTCCGACTTCTCAGCCGGAGAGTTTTTCTTAGGTGTGATTATTCTGCGTCAGAATTTTTTCCAATGTAAGCAGCAAGGTCGCCTACAGTCTTGATTTCTTCAACAGCTTCGTCCGGAATTGATACTTCAAATTCGTCTTCGATAGTTGATATAAGGTCAACAATATCGAGTGAATCAGCACCGAGGTCATCCTGAATGTTAGCTTCAAGAGTAACATCATCTTCTTCAACGCTGAGCTGTTCAACAATAATGTTTCTGAGTTTGTCAAAAATCATGTTCTTTTTCCTCCTGTATAGATTTTATATCCGGTATGTACCGGACTGAAAACGGGTCATTCAATGAAGTCTCCGATTTTCCTAAACTTAGTATAGCGTTCTTTTAACAAAACGTCAATATCTTTTTTGCATTTTTCCTGAATTTTATGTGACAAATATTCCTTGATATTTTCTGAAATTTTGTCTAAATCGTTATGTGCACCACCGAGTGGCTCTTCAATGACGGTTTCGGCTACGCCTAAACGAGCCATATCTTCGGCGGTAATCATCATGATTTCGCTTGCTTCACGCTCTCTTGTAGCGTCTTTCCATAGAATACTTGCAAAACCTCGTGGCGACAGTACGGAATACTGTGCGTTTTCCAACATTGCGAGTTCGTCGCATACACCCAGTGCCAACGCACCACCGCTACCGGCTTCACCGAGAATAACAGATATTATCGGTGTGCGGATAGTCATGAACTCCGCTATATTTTTCGCTATTGCCTCGCCCTGACCTCTTTCTTCGTCGGGTACTCCGCATGATGCCCCTGGTGTATCAATAAAACATATTATAGGTCTGTGGAATTTTTCCGCCTGTCTTGCAAGTCTTAAAGCCTTCCGATAGCCCTCAGGGTGTGGCATAGCAAAATTACAGTTTTTATTTTCGTTTATGTCACGTCCCTTTACCTGTGCGATTATAGTAACAGGTGTATTGTTGAGACGTGCTATACCGCCTAAAACAGCTCTGTCGTCACCGAAAAGCCTGTCACCGTGCATTTCATAGAAGTCATTGAATATCAATGGCAGATAGTCATTAATAGTCGGTCTTCCCTTTGCGTGAACAAGCTGGATTCTTTCCCATGCAGATTTATTGTTGTCCATAAAGTCAGACCCCCTTTTCTGCCGGATAATAGCCATGTAGTTTCAGCAGATGTGAAAGTGTACTACGCATTTTACGACGTTCAACAATCATATCAACAAAACCCTTTTCGTGCTGAAACTCCGCAAGCTGAAAATCTGCCGGAAGTTTCTGTTTTATCGTACTTTCAATGACACGTCTTCCGGCGAATCCTATTAAAACTTTAGGTTCGGCAATGATAATATCGCCTAATGATGCAAAACTCGCTGTAACTCCGCCTGTTGTAGGGTCAGTCATTACCGTTATATAAAGTCCACCGCTTTCGCTGTGTAACTTTACCGCTCCGGAAGTTTTCGCCATCTGCATAAGTGAAATAATACCTTCCTGCATTCTAGCACCACCTGAAGCAGTAAACATAACTACCGGCAAATTATTTTCGGTAGCGTACTCAAATGCACGTGTTATTTTTTCACCGGCGACACTTCCCATAGAACCCATCATGTAGCGTGAATCCATTACGCCTATGACTACCGGTGAGCCTTTTATTTTAGCTGTTCCGGTAATAACAGAATCCTTAAGACCTGTCTTTTCACGGATTTCCGCCTGTTTTTCAGGATAATCCGGAAAATCAAGAGGATTTCCGCTTATCATACCGGAATCAAATTCCCTGAAACTTTCCTTATCAACCGTTATTGATATTCTTTCCTGTGCGGAAAGTCTGCCATGATAGTTACAGTTCGGACAAACTCTGTGTAATTCCTCATAACGTCCGAGCAGAATATTTGTCTGACACCTCGGACACTTGAAAGTTTCTTTTTCCTTTGATTTTTCGTCCTCGTCACCGTTGAAACGTTTTTTTACAACGTTGAAAAAATCTTCAAACATTTTCAGATACACCCCCTGTTACTTCTTTTTGTGATTTTCCATGTATCTGCCAAGGAATCCTATATCATAATTACCGGCTATGAAATCAGGGTGTCTGATTATTTCAAGCTGAAAATCTATATTAGTGTCTACGCCCCCGACTATGAACTCCGCTAAAGCCCATTTCATTTTACGTATGGCGTCATTCCTGTCCGAACCGTGTGCGATAAGTTTACTAATCATGGAATCGTAATACGGTGTTATCGTATAACCCTGATATACTGCACCGTCTATCCTTATACCAGGACCACCAGGCATATACAATGCCGTAATAGTTCCCGGTGAGGGTCTGAAATCAAGTTCCGGATTTTCGGCATTTATTCTGCACTCAATCGCATGACCGTTTATTTTTACGTCGTCCTGAGTTATTTTCAACGGCATTCCGGAAGCTATTTCAATCTGTGCTTTTACAAGGTCTATACCGGTTACTTCTTCTGTGATAGGGTGTTCAACCTGAATACGTGTATTCATTTCCATGAAATAGAAGTCTCTGTTTTCGTCCACAAGAAATTCAATAGTACCGGCATTGTAGTAACCGCACTGTTTAGCGACCGTTACCGCCGACTGCCCCATTTTCTTACGGAGTTCAGGGCTTACTATCGGACTTGGACACTCTTCAAGTACTTTCTGATTGCGTCGTTGCATAGAACAGTCACGTTCATTCAGATAGATATAATTTCCGTGTTTGTCCGCAAGTATCTGTATTTCAACATGGTGCGGATTTATCAGGAATTTTTCTATATATACAGAATCGTCACCGAAATAATTTCTGGCTTCACGCTGTGCGGATTCCATTTGCGATTCCAGTTCTTCCGGACTGTCAACCCGTCTGATACCTCTTCCGCCACCTCCGGCAGATGCCTTTACAAGTACCGGATAGCCCGCTTTTTCGGCTACTGCTTTTGCTTCCTCTACGGACGATACTGCACCGTCTGACCCTGGTATTACAGGAACTCCTGCATTTTTCATAGTCTCCTTTGCGGTGGCTTTATCGCCTAACATCTCTATCGAGTTATATGACGGTCCTATGAATACTATCCCGAACTTCTCACACAGACGTGCAAATTCTGCATTTTCCGAAAGAAAGCCGAATCCTGGGTGAACAGCTTCCGCACCACAGTTAAGTGCCGCCTGTATGATAGCGTTCATATTAAGATAGCTGTCTTTTGTAGGTGGTTCACCGATACATATAGCTTCGTCGGCAATCTGTGCATGAAGTGAATTTCTGTCGGCTGTTGAGTACACCGCTACACAACGTACTCCGACTTCCCGACACGCTCTTATTATCCGGACGGCTATTTCACCTCTGTTTGCGATAAGAATTTTCTTAAACATTTTACTCATTACTTATCACCGTCAGCTATAATACAAGTTATCTCGCATGAAACAGCCCTTTCACCGTCAACGGAAGCAAGACCCTTGCACGTTGCAACGGGACCTCTCTGACGTATTATTTCAACTTCAAGGTCAAGAACGTCACCAGGTACTACCTGTTTTCTGAACTTTGCCTTGTCGATACCGCCGAAAAGTCCTATTTTTCCCTTAAATTCCGGTTTTGAAAGCATACATACCGCACCAGCCTGTGCGAGCATTTCAACCATAAGTACACCAGGTGTTACAGGATAATCCGGAAAATGTCCCTTAAACCAGAAATCATCTTCCTTGATATATTTTCTTGCCTTTACGCTGACACCGACTTCCATTTCAACAATCTCGTCGATTAGCAGAAAAGGGTCACGGTGTGGGATTATTTCCATAATCTGTTCTTTATTCATAAGTATTTCTGACATTTTTTCCTCCATTCTTTCAGTCCGAATCATATACGGCAAACTGAATCCATCTGCCTTTTTGTGATTTATAATACAGTTGGATACTGTACATTCCATTTGCCTTTACTTCTTCCCATGACATAGTTTTTCCGTCAAGAAGTATACATCTGCCGTTTTCGTCAAAATCATAGTCTTCCCTGTCACAATCGTCGATACTGTAAGACATTTTTATTCTGATTTTTGCAGGCGGTATATCCAGTTTTTTCAACGGACGGTTTTTAATCTGTTCTTCTGTAAAGATGTCGCAGAATAATGCGTCATATCCGTGAAAAGCACGGTCAAACAGAAGAAATTCTTCTCCTGTTTTCACCGATTTTGCAACGAATTTAGATAATGAAAATTCTGTATCTGTAATAAGCGGATATTTCAGTTCCTTGATTTCATGAAATTGTCCGTAATACCATATTTCAAAACGCCTGCCATTCTGAGAATCCGCAATATTAACAGAAACAACATCATCTTTTTTCTTGTATTCAGCCGTAAAACCTTTGAGAGATGATAAAACCCTCATTATTTTATAATCATAATTGGCTGGTCATATTCAACCGCCTGACCGTCTGAAACAAGAATCTTATCTACAACGCCGTCATAATCCGACTGTATTTCATTCATAAGTTTCATTGATTCTATAATCATTATAACGTCGCCTTTTTTGACCGTATCGCCTACTTTTACAAATGCCGGTTTTTCCGGTGACGGTCCAGCGTAGAAAGTTCCCACAATGGGAGACTTTACTACATTACCGCTGAATGTTTCGGCTTTCGGTTCAGCCGGTACTTCCGGAGCGTTCACCACCGGAGCAGGTACAGACATACCTACAGGCATAGGCATTACCGGCGGAGCGGGCGGAATTTTTTTACCTTTTATGGTTATTGATTTATCACCGTCACGGACAGTAATTTCAGAAAGTTCATTACTGCTTACGATTCCGGCGAGTTTTTCAATAGTTTCAATATCTATGTTATATAATTCACTCATGGAATTTCACTCCTCAACTTTTTTTAAGCAGATAGTCGCATTATGTCCGCCGAATCCGAGAGAGTTTGAAAGTGCTGATTTCACTTCCTGCTGAATATTTCCCTCTGTACAGTAGTTGAGGTCACATTCTTCGTCGGAGACTTTATAGCCGACTGTCCTGTGTATAAATCCCTCCTGAACGGACTTCGCAACTACAATAGCTTCTACTGCACCTGCTGCACCTAAAAGATGTCCTATCATGGACTTTGTGGAATTTATCTTCACATTGTAAGCCTCGTCACCGAATGCCAGTTTAATAGCCCTTGTCTCGTACTTGTCGTTAAGTCCTGTAGATGTGCCGTGTGCGTTGATATAGTCTATATCCGACGGCTTTAAACCTGCTTCCTGCATTGCAAGCGACATACCCATTCCGGCAGCCTCACCGGTAGGCATAGGAGATGTCATATGATAGCCGTCACAGGTTGCACCATATCCGGCTACTTCCGCATATATTTTAGCACCTCTTGCCTTAGCGTGTTCGTACTCCTCAAGAACAAGTATACCACTGCCTTCACCGAGTACGAAACCATTTCTTTCCTTATCGAACGGTATCGAGGCACGTTCAAGATTATCAGACCTTGTCAGAGCTTTCATGTTATTGAATCCACCGAAAGTAAATTCTTCGTGTGTACTTTCCGTACCACCGGCAATACATACATCAAGATAGCCGTCTTTTATTTTGCGGAATGCCTCACCGATTGAGTGTGTAGCAGATGCACACGCTGTTGAGACATCAAAATTTGCCCCTCTGAATCCTGTTTTCATGGAGATAGTACCGGCTGCCATGTTGCTTATCATCATAGGTACGTAAAAAACAGAAATTCTGTTTACGCCTTTATTGAGGTATTTATTGTGTTCGCTTACAGTAAGGTCAATACCGCCGATTCCAGAGCCGACTATAACACCTGCTCTGTATGGGTCAATATCGGAAAAATCCGTACCGGCGTCCTGAAGTGCTTCGTATGTGGCGATAACTGCATATTTTGTGAATAAATCCAGACGCTTTGATTCTTTTTTATCGAAACAACCTTTTTTATCGTAATATGCCGATTCGTCAAAGTCACGGACAATACCGGCTATCTTTACGCCTGTATTTTCCGTATCGAACATATCTATATATGAAAAACCTATCTTGTTTTCCTTAATGCCTGTCCAGAACTTTTCCACACCAGTTCCGAGCGGAGTGACAGCACCCATACCGGTAATAACTACTCTTTTACTCATAATATAGTAAAGTCCTTTCTTTAATTTTTAAATTTAATATTACATTGAAAGTCCGCCGGAAATTTCAATTACCTGTCCGGTAATGTATGAAGCGTTTTCGGAAACAAGGAACGATACAACAGAAGCTATTTCTTCCGGTTCGCCGTATCTCCTTAATGCTACAGCCTCCAGCATTCTGGCTTTTATTTCATCGGAAAGTACATCTGTCATAGGTGTACGGATAAGACCAGGGGCAACAGCATTACAGGTAATATTCTTTCTGCCGTATTCCTTGGCGACTGTCTTTGTCATACCGATAATGGCAGCCTTTGAAGCGGAATAATTTACCTGTCCGGCGTTTCCATAAAGACCGGCTACCGACGAAACATTTACAATACTACCATGTTTCTGTTTCATCATAACCGGACATACGTTCTTCATCATATTGTAGACGCTCTTCTGATTTACTGCTATTACAGCATCATAGGCATCTTCCGACATTCTCGCAAGCAGACTGTCTTTAGTGATACCGGCGTTATTGACAAGAGCGTCAATAGTACCGAAATCCGCCTTTACCTGCTTTACCATGTTTTCGCAATCCGCATACTTTGAAACGTCTGCGGAATAACATTCAGCTTTTACCCCGAATGCTCTGCACTCCTCGGCGACTGCTATAGCCTTTTCCCTGTCGCTGTCGCTGGGATAGTGGTTTATAACAACGTCGAAACCGTCCTTAGCGAGTCTCTTTGCTATACAAGCACCTATTCCCTGTGAAGCACCTGTTATAATTGCCGTAGCCATATTTTTATATCCTCCGTTTTCGTAAATTTTTTATTATCCGTCGATTAGATTATATTCTCCTCTGACGTAACATTCCGGAAAAATTCTGCCACATCTCTGACAGTAACCTGCCTTGTATCCTACGATAAAAGTCTTGTCGGGTTTTCTTAAAAATTTTTTAACGGGATGTACTTTAATTTCTTCTGTAATTTTATCAGAATAATAAACTCCAGAACGTGACCTTGATTCTATTTTTCCGATTTCAAGTTCACCATTGCATATAGGACAATATTTAAAACTTAATTCCCTCATATTTTCAGTAACTTTTCAGCCTGTTCAATGATTTCCTTTACGATAGCTTCACAAGGTTTAACTTCGTTTACCATACCGGCAATTGCTCCGCACAGGAAAGAACCGCTTTCAAGGTCACCGTCTACTACAGCACGTCTTAAAGCACCTACTGTAAGTTTTTCAAATTCGTCGGGTGTAAGCGTACCGTTTTTTTCGCCGTTTGCGAGTTGTTTAGCAAATTTTGTACGGACGTTTCTGCAAGGGTGTCCGGTATAACGTCCTGTAACAACGCTGTCCGTATCCTTAGCTTTTATTACAAGGTCTTTGAAAGTCTGGTGTATCTGACATTCTTCGGAAGCAAGGAATCTTGTACCAATCTGTACGCCTTCCGCACCTAACATAAATGAAGCTGCCATACCTCTGCCGTCAGCGATACCACCGGCAGCGATTACCGGTATTGATACGGCGTCCACTACCTGCGGTACGAGACACATTGTAGTATTTTCGCCGATATGTCCGCCGGATTCTGTACCCTCTGCAACGACTGCATCTACACCGGCTTTTTCCATACGCTTTGCGAGTGCCACGGACGCTACAACAGGAATGACTTTAACACCGGCGGATTTCCATGCGGATATATATTTTCCCGGATTGCCTGCTCCGGTTGTTACCACTTTCACGCCCTCGTCAATGACAAGCTGTGCGAGGTCATCCGCATTGGCACTCATAAGCATGATATTTACTCCGAATGGTTTATCAGTCTTTTCCTTACAAAGTCTGATTTGTTCACGGAGGTAGTCAATAGGAGCGTTACCACCGGCAATAAGTCCTACACCTCCGGCATTTGATACGGCAGAAGCAAGGGTATTTTCTGCAACCCATGCCATACCGCCTTGAATAATCGGGTATTCACAGCCGAGAAGTTCTGTTATTCTTGTTTTCATGATTTTGTTTTCTCCTTTTTGTTAATATTTTAATATTCCATTACTATTCCGCCGTATGTGAGACCTGCTCCGAAACCGATTAAAGCAAGTTTATCTCCTCTTTTTATTCTGCCGTCCTCTACAGCCTCCGCAAACGCAAGCGGTATCGAAGCACTGGAAGTATTGCCGTAATGGTCAAGCGTAACAACGAATTTGTCCATTGATACACCTAATTTTTTAGCGGCGGTCTCAATGATTCTTACGTTTGCCTGATGTGGTATGAACCAGTCAACGTCTTCTTTGGTTATACCGATTTTTGAGGCGATAATATTAAATGATTTCGGAAGTACATTCGTTGCGAATTTATAGACTTCCTTTCCGTTCTGATAGAGTTTATGTAACGGATTATCCGTGAAACCGTCGTCGAAACCGTTTTCAATCTTTACTTCCGGAGCTATGTTCAGAGACCTCGCACACAGATAGCTTGCTCCGCTACCGTCTGAGGCAAGATGTGACGCATAAAGTTTATCGCTTTTTTCAACAACTACCGCTGCTGCACCGTCGCCGAAAAGTATACAAGACCCTCTGTCATTGAAGTCGATAAATCTTGACAGTGCTTCTGTTGCAACGACAAGTACGTATTTCAGATTGTCGTCGGTTGCAAGAAAACGCCTTGCTGTATCGAGTGCATAAATGAATCCGGTACACGCTGCATTCAAGTCAAAGGCGGCGGAATTTACTGCACCTACTTTATCCTGTATTACACTCGCCATACTTGGTGTAAGGAAGTCTGAAGTTACAGTAGTAGTAATTATCAGTCCTATGTCCTCCGGAGATATACCGGCTTTTTCGATAGCCTTCAGACTTGCCTGAGCTCCCATATACCATGTAGGCTCCCAGCCAGCCATACGACGTTCAACAATGCCCGTTCTTGTACGAATCCATTCGTCATTCGTCTCGACAAAACGGGTGAAGTCATTATTGGTCAATGTCTGTTCCGGAACATAATAACCAAAACTCATAATATTGATACCCATAAATCAAAACTCCTCTCAGAAAAAAATAAATTCAAAAATGGTTGTAAAATTCTGAAATTTATGTTATAGTATTATTGTACACAGTTTCAGTGTATAATATATATTTTAAATCATTTCCGGTTTTTTTGCAATGATATTTTTATAATTTGCTTAATCTGAAACAAAATATTGTAATTTGTTACAAATTATCTGGTTCAAAACCGGTCATTTTTACCAATATATTTTAATCAACTATGAAAGGAAGTTTATTTATTATGACAATTGCACTTTTTTCCGGACAGGGTTCACAGTACGTCGGCATGGGAAATGATTTTCTTGCAGACCCTGTAGTAAGAAGTATCGCCGAAACAGGTTCTGAAATTCTCGGACGTGACCTTATTGAAATCCTAACAGAAACACCACAGGAAGAACTTAACCTGACTATCAACGCACAACCGGCTATCATGACAGTTTCACTCATGGCACTCCGTACCGCTGTACAGAAAGGCTTTACTTTCGACGGTGTAGCAGGTCATTCACTGGGCGAATACGCCGGTATGCAGGCATCAGGCATGATAACTCTTGAAGACGCTTTCCGACTTATAAAAGCACGTTCCGAAGCTATGGACGAAGCCTCACGTAACAATAAGGGTACAATGTCGGCTGTAATGAAAATAGCTCCGGAAACTGTTGCGGAAGTATGCAATAAGGCTGTTAATTACGTTTCCGCCGTAAACTACAATTCACCGGTACAGACTGTAATCGCCGGTACTCCGGAGGGTGTTGCTGAAGTAACGGAAATCTTTACGGAAATGAAAGCAAGAGTTGTACCGCTCAGTGTTGCCGGAGCTTTCCACTCCAAATTAATGCAGTCCGCTTCTGAAAAATTCTATGAAACCGCTAAAACAATCACTTTCAGAAAACCGGAAGTTAAATACTATTCAAACGTTACCGGCGGTGAACTCACGGACTTTTCCAATATGCCGGAACTCCTTGCGAAACATATAGTATCACCTGTCAGATTTACTTCTGAACTCAATGCAATGTATCAGGCAGGTGCGGATAAATTCGTAGAGTTCGGAGCAGGTAAAACTTTAACCGGTCTCGTAAAGAAAACCCTCAAAGGCGTGACGGCGTTCAATATAGAAAATATGGACGGTCTTGCAAACTTATAATATAAAGGAGATTTTAAAAAATGAAAAAATATGCTTTAATCGGACACCCGTTAGGACATTCCATGTCACCGCTGATACATGAAAGACTTTTCGCACTCAGCGGAATAACAGATTTTTCTTACGAACTCGTTGATATTGCACCCGAAAATCTTTCCGCAAGCAAGGAACTTATTGAAAGTTTCGCCGGACTTAATGTTACGATACCTCACAAACAGAACGTCATTCCGTTCATGGACGAACTCGGTGCAAGTGCGGAACGTTACAATTCCGTGAACTGTATCGACAATAAGGACGGTAAACTCACCGGCTACAATACAGACTGCGACGGTTTTCTGATGTCTGCCGAAAAACTTCCGATAACTGAAAATGTTGCGGTATTAGGTTGTGGCGGTGTCGGCAGAATGATGGCTATCGAGACCGCTTTACATGGTGGTAAACTCACACTGGCGGTAATCCCACAGGACATAAAAAATGCACAGATTCTTATGGCGGAAATACTGTCAAAATGTAGTGAGGCTTCCGTAAGAATTGCCGATATTGCTACTCTTGACGAACCTTTTGACCTTATTATAAATGCTACTCCGGTAGGTATGTACCCGAAAGTTGATAACTGTGCAATTTCTGACGGTCTTATTGAAAAGTGCGGAAGTGTTTTCGATGCTATATATAATCCGACTGAAACGCTCCTCATGAAAAAAGTACGTTCACAAGGTAAAACAGCAGTCGGAGGGGCTTCAATGCTCGTATATCAGGCAGTAAAGGCACACGAAATATGGTATGGCGGAAAGTTCGCAACGGAAGACATTGACCCCATTATCAAAGCCGTTGAAGATTCCGTCAACGCAATGAATAAGTAATGGAAAAGTTTACAATAAATGAAAACGGTACTCTTACGGCATACCACAACGACGACAAGAATGTAACGGAAATAATTATCCCTGAGGGAGTAAAATTCATTGAAAGTCATGTTTTCAGTGAATACGGTAAAATTTATTCTGTCGTATTTCCTGACAGTCTTGAAAATTTAGACAACTGGGCATTCTGGTATTGTTTTAAACTTTCAAAGATAAAATATCGTGGTATAACTTTTAATCCGAGAGCTGAAGCATACAAAAAACCTGAAACTGTTGACATGATAGCAAATAAAAACTATTCGCACGTAATATCACATANAATTAAATATCCTGTTATTTTTCAGATTTACTTCAGGGACGGTGACGACGTTACAACGGCATATATNAAAAAGCATTTCAGGGAAATTTTCAANTTTCTTATNAATGCCGTTATTTTTCATGATTCGTACAAGGATTGTATAACTCTGGAAAATGTTCTGAAAATCACGGAAAATCTTATCAAATCCGGAAAATTCATAACCAAACGTAACATAAACACCTACATTAAAATCGCTGACGAAAAAGAATGTTATGAAATTTTCGATATGCTTATTGATTACAAAGAGGAGGTTTTAAAATGACTATATTTCTATGTGGATTCATGGGTTGCGGGAAATCCACTATTGGACAGATTTTAGCTAAAAAACTCGGTTGCGGATTCTGCGATACTGACGAACTTATTGTCAGAAATCAGAGCTTGACTATTCCGGAAATATTCTCGCAGAAAGGTGAACCTTATTTCAGACAGGTGGAAGCAGAAACTGTAAAATCACTCTGCGGAAAAAGTACNGTAGTTGCCTGCGGTGGTGGTGCTATGCAGAATACCGATACTGCCGGAACTGTACGGAAAAACGGCGGTACAATAATTTATCTTAATGTGCCTTTTGAAGTCTGCTATGAAAGAATAAAGAACGATTCAAACAGACCTATTGTCATGAACAATACCAAAGAACAGTTACAGGAAATCTATAATAACCGTCACGATATATACATGAAAAATTCAACGATAATGTTTGAAGCTGTCGGAAGTCCGGCAGAAATAGTTTCAGGCATTATTGATGTTATCAGATAAGAACGGAGATAATATGTTAATTTATAACGCTGAAATCTATACCGGCAGGGAAATTATTCCGCTGGGCTGGATTGAAATTACAGATAATAAAATATCAGCAGTCGGAGCAGGGACGCCTGTTTTTAACAAAAACGATATAAACGCACAAGGTGGTACGGTTTACGCCGGTTTCATAGACGCCCATACACATATGGGTATAATTGAAGANGGTCTGGACTTCGAGGGCGATGACTGCAACGAATCCACAGACCCTTTCACACCACATATGCGTGCTATCGACGGCATTAACCCTTTCGACAGGTCTTTTGAAGAAGCCCGTATGCGTGGTATAACTACAGTAGCTTCAAGCCCTGGTAGTGCCAATGCCTGCGGTGGTGAAATATGTGCCATAAAGACTTACGGAAAATGCATAGACAATATGTTAATAAAGAACGTCGGAATAAAATTCGCACTGGGTGAGAATCCGAAAAATGTATACAATGAACGTTCTGAAACTCCCGTAACACGTATGGCTATTACCGCTATNATANGNGAGGGTCTGCATAAGTCGAAAAGATACGTACACGANATGGACAGTTACTATTCCGACAGCGATAATTATGACCCNCCNGAATANGACATAAAATGCGANGCNCTTATGCCNNTNCTNGACCGCAAACAGAAAGCATTNTTNCACTGTCACCGTGCTGACGACATCTGCACAGCTATCAGAATCGCAAAGGAATTTTCACTTGATATTGTAATCATACATGGTACGGANGCTTACAAAATTGCCGATATTCTCGCAGAAGAAGAAGTACCTGTAATATGTGGTCCTGTAATATGTGACCGTTGTAAACCTGAAATGCGTGGTCTTGACCTGAAAAATACTTCCGAACTCAACAGAAACGGTGTAAAAACCGCTATATGCACTGACCATACTGTTATACCGATACAATATTTGCCCCTTTCCGCACAGGCAACTATTAAAGGCGGTCTTACTTTCGACGAAGCTATTAAAAATCTGACTATAAATCCGGCTGAAATTCTCGGTATAGGTGACCGNGTCGGTATTATCGCCGAGGGTATGGACGCTGATTTACAGATTTACAGAAAAGGTGAAAATCCCCTTGACCTGCTCTCTGAACCGTTTTTCGTAATGATTGACGGAAAAATAATCCGTAACGAAATATAACAAAAAGGCGTACATAAAGTACGTCTTTTTATTCCCTCTTTTTTCGTGGTAACGGAAATCTTTCGGAAATGAACTAACCTCCGCCCAATATTTTTTTGTTTACATCATTATATCATAACCGAAACTTTTTGTCAATAGCATTTTAANAAAATTTTCTATNGTTTTTTTTTTTTTTTATACAACATNACCAAATAATCACAGAAAAAAACAGGCTTACTGTACAGTAAGCCCATTTTATATTATATTCTATTAACTATTTTTATCAATGATTGTTTTAATTTCATCACTCGTTATAGGAAGGGCACTCTTGTCAAGTAATTTGATACCAATCAGCTGAATAGCAAGGGCATCATTAGGAGTTAAACCGCCTCCCTGGTCTACAATGTCTGCGGCGGATACCTGTTCAGCAGTCAGTTTATACGTGGACGGATTTGTAAATGCCTGCATAATAAGTACAGCATCTGATAAAGATACATCGCCGTCACCATCAACGTCGCCTAGTATAAGATTACTTGTAACAGGAGCTTTTGTAGTAGTTGTTGTAGTAGTAGTCGGTTTTGTTGTGGTTGTTGTAGTCTGCTGTGCTGAACCGTCAGTATAAACCTTTATGGATTCTATTGTGAAGTCTTTACAGTCAACCCACCATGTACCGAACTTAACTTCTCCGCCGTACTGATACTGTGCTATATCGGCGATATTTGCCGGTACGTTCCATGTTATTGTACCTTTATTGCCGGATATATTCTGTTCCATATCGTCGCCCTGTGCCCAGTAATCCGGAGCAACACTTGTTGAAGTTCCGAAAGCTCCCTGCCATTTACCGACATTTCCGCCGTTCTTTGAGGAAATTGTTACTTCAACTTTCTTTACCTTTTCAGTTGCCGGTATATTGAACTGTGACCACGCAAAACCTACCATTTTGTCAGTAGCATTCTGGTCATAAATTACTGTCTTGTCTGGTTTGATTTCGTATGCACCGGCTGAACTGTTATTACCCTGATTTACGGTAGTAGTTGTAGTATTGTTATTGTTGTTGCCCTGATTAGAAGCTGTTGTATTTACAGAACCCGTATAGGCATTTGTATATACATTGATTTCGTCAATTACCAAGTCCTTGCAGTCAACCCACCATGTACCGAATTTAACTTCTCCGCCGTACTGATACTGTGCTATATCGGCGATATTTGAAGGTACGTTCCATGTTACAGTACCGGAATTGCCGGATATATTCTGTTCCATATCGTCGCCCTGTGCCCAGTAATCCGGTGCAACACTCGTTGAAGTTCCGAAAGCTCCCTGCCATTTACCGACGTTTCCGCCGTTCTTTGAGGAAATCTTTACTTCAACTTTTGTTACCTTTTCGGTTGCCGGTATATTGAACTGTGACCACGCAAAACCTACCATTTTGTCAGTAGCGTTCTGGTCGTAATTTACAGCCTTGTTGGGTTTTATAGAATAAAGTCCGGAAGAAGATGTGGACGGATTATTATTGTTATTACCCTGTGTAGTAGTGGTTATTGTAACAACAGGTGCCTGTGTTGTAGTAGTAGTCTGTACTGGTGATGTTACATTCGGATTGCCGGAAGATACATTTTTTACGCCCTCGATTGAAGATTCAACTGAACCGCTCTTATATACGGAATACAGACCGGCGGCAGCACCTACAAGTGTAGCATTGTAGTCAAGTGTAACTTCGTTTGCAGTATAGTCCTTTACGGAGTCTGTATATGAACCGTTTGCGTCAACAGGACCACCTACCAACGCTCCGACAAGTGTATGACTGTTCGGACCTGACTGTGTATTATCGCCCATTTCGTCGAAACTTGAATATCCCGAAGCCGCACGGTGATGCGGATTCTTTGCGGAATTTGAAGCGAATCCTACTACAAAACAAGTCGGTGAAGCACTTCCTACACCTTTGTTTCCTAAGATGTAATCCATCTGACCTTTTGCCCAGTCGTTGTAACTTGCTGCACCGTACTTTGTTGCAACAAGTGCTGTCATCTGCTGTGCGGTATTGTATCTTGCACTACCCCACTGAGTTTCAAAATAGTAGTTGTCTGAACCTGCACCGTGTCCGTTAAGGTAATCAGTTACCTTTTTCCAGTCGTCAGCACTGCCGGTAATTTCAGCCTGTAAGATTCCTGCACCCATTGATACGTTATTCCAGCTCATAGTAGAGTAGATACCCCATTTACCGCCGTCCATACCGGAAGAACCTTTGTCACTGGAGTTCATGTATGTGTTGAGGAAGTCCTTGTATGTGTTATCATTTGTTGCCTTATACAACCAACCGGCTGCCCATGCCTGATCATCATAGTAATCCCATGAATCATAGAATCCACCTACACCGTCAGTAGCTTTCTGATTGTGCTGTGTAGAGAAGTTGAAAAGTGCCTTTGCGTACTTAAGGTCTTCAGCGTTACCGAAGTTCACATAGTTTACGGCAAGTGCAGCGGCATAAGATGCAGCTATATCACTAGCACCGGCAGATGTACTGAAAGTTGTTCTGCTGTTATCCTTATGTACTTCCGGCGCACACCATACAGCATGGTCTGCACCACCGTCACCAACCTGATATACGAATTTTGTTACAGTATCACCGCTGAGTGTTGTACTGTTCTTGAAGAATGTAGCAAAATAGTCTGTAATGGTCTTGAGGTGATTTCCCTGACCGGTTGCGTCGTAAGCGTCTTTGAACTCGTAGTATCCCCAGCCGAGTGTTGAAGCGGAATAGCCTGCCGGAAGTCCGAATTTAACGTGGTCACCGGCATCATGAAAACCGCCGTCAACTTCGTCGGAAGTGTGACAGTCATCACGCCATGACATAGCGGAAGTTTCGCCTACCTGTTTACCGCACATATTTGCGTCGTAAAAATACATGGAATACTGGAGAAGCTTTGCATAGTTGCTGTCAGCAGCGGAAGCATTCATTACTACTGCTGAAATTGGTGTTGCCATAGCAGATACAGCGAGTACACTGCTTACTACAGCAGATTTGATTCTGTTCATATTTTTCTTGTGCATAAAAGTAACCTCTTTTCTTTAAAACGTTCATGTTTTAATATGCTGATTTAATTATACAGTTTTTTTCAAATTAATGGGTTACAAAATTATTACTATTTTATTACAATATGGTTAAAATTTAACACTTTATTAATATAAATTTTAAAAACCGGTAAAAAATAAAAAAGGCATACCGAAGTATGCCTTTAAAATTTATTCTTTTATGAGTTCTTCAATTTTTTCGCTTGTTGTAGGAAGGTCATTTTCATTAAGGAGTTTTAATCCTACCAACTGAATAGCAAGGGCGTCAGAAGGTGTAATACCGTCGCCGTGATTTACTGTATCGGCACAAGCCTTATATTTTTCGTCAATTGTATATGTTTCCGGATTACTCAGAGACTGCATTATAAGTACAGCGTCTGCGAGTGTTACTTCACCGTCACCATTGGCATCGCC